>NZ_JBSMTP010000014.1:0-32634 GCF_053758945.1 Gemella parahaemolysans | reverse complement strand
ATTTACTTTTTCGTAGACATGTTCTGTATCTCCATTTGGTAGTTTCTTACTTTCTACGAATCTGTATTCTGGAATATCTTTCTTATCTACTGTTCCTGGCTCACTTGGATATTTCGGAATCTCATTTTCTTCTTTGTCTTTGAAGAATGTATTTACTTTTTCGTAGATGTGTTTTGTATTACCTTTTTCATCCGTTTCAGTCTTAATAACTCTATATCCTTCTATTTTTTCCTCTGGATACTTACCATCTTTTGTAGGGATTAACTCTGTTTCTTTTCCATTATTTTCTACAGTAACGTATTTAGTTTCTGGACGAACAGTCGGTGTATACGTTGCTTTAATAGTTCTTCCATTTTTATCCTTACGAACTACCTCTACTGCAGTTGCTGTTCCCACATAATCTTTTTCTGGTGTAAATGTTACTACACCTTCATCATTAATAGTATATGTCCCTTGACCAGAAATTACTTTTTCTTTAGTTTTATCTTCGAATGTAGGAGGTACTGTTGTATCGATATCCCCTTTAAATAATGGAGTATTAGACTGAGGTTGATTTTTAGCACCTTCTGATATTACATTTTCTGTAGTAGTTTTTCCTAGTACTGTCGGTGTATACGTAGCTGTTACTAATGTTCCATTTTTATCTACACGCTTAACAGTTACTCCTGTTGCTACTCCTACAAAATCATTTTCTGGTGTAAATGTTACTTTACCAGTTGCATCGATAGTGTATATACCTTCTTTTGGTATTACAACTTTTCCTTCTTCATCTGCACCTTCAAGTCTTGGAGCAACATTTTCATCAATTGGAACTTCTACTTTTTCATTATTAATAGTTGTACTTCCCGCTTTAAATACAGGTGTTCCAAATTGTTTTTCTCCTTTATCCCCAATTGATGTTACATCCTTAGATGTTGGTGTTACACCTTTTACAGTTGGTGTATATTTAGCATTAACTGATGTACCATTTTGATCTTCACGCTGAACTTCAACACCGTTCGCTACTCCTGTAAATTGCGGCTCTGGCGTAAATGTTACTTTACCATTTTCATCAATTGTATAAGTTCCCTCATTTGGCACTTTTATAGCTTTTTCATCCGTCGGTAGCCCTGTCTCAGGATTCACTAATTTTGGTGCTTTAGCACTAAGTGGTACCTCTACCTCTTTACCATTAAGCATAGCTTTTCCTGCCGTAAATATTGGAGTCCCTTCTTGAGGTAATCCTTGAACCCCTATTGATCTTACTGGAGTTGATATTGGTCTAACAGGTACTATTGTAGGTGTATATGTTGTTGTCACTTTTGAACCATTTGTATCTTTCACCTGAATAGTTACTTCTCTAACTTCTCCCGTATATGTTTTATCTGACGGAGTAAATACTACTACAGGTTTATTATCTACTACATTTATCCTGTAAGTCCCTATTTCTTTTAATCCATCTGAAGATTTTGCTGGAACAGAATCTCTCTCCTGTCCATTTTCATCTAGCAACTTAAAGGTACTACTATCTAATGGAACTTCTTTATCTACACCATCAATAGTCGTTTTACCAGGTTTAAACAATACTTCTTTCGTTTGTTCTTTCCCTTGTATATCTTTTGAGACAGCGGGTTTTGCCGTTGGAGAAACACCTAAAATATGTGGAGTATATGTTGTTCTTACTTTTGTTCCATTTTCATCTTCAGCTTGAACATCAACTGGTAGTACAGTTCCTGTGTATGTTTTATCTGTTGGTGTAAAGATTACTTTATTAGTTCCAGGAGTAATACTATAAGTTCCTACTTGTTTTACACCATCATTTGCATACGCTGGAACTTCCGTTACTTCCGTTCCATCGCTACCTATTAACTTACTTGAACCAACTTTAATCGGTACAGATTTCTCTACATCTCCAATTACTGCTTTTCCTGCGGTAAATGTCACTGTTCCTTCTTGAATTTCTCCTTGAATTCCAGTTGAAGTAGCCGGCGATGCTTGTGGTTTTACCCCCACAATAGATGGCGTATATTTTGTTTCAACTTTAGTTTCATTTATATCTTTTGCTTGGACTCGAGCTGGCACAACTGTTCCAATATATGATTTATCTGTAGGAGTAAATGTTACAATACCAGTACTAGAGTCTACTGTGTATTTCCCTACTTCCTTATTCCCTTCTCCTAATGCAGGAGTCTCTGTTACTTCATCACCATCCGAGTTTAGTAATTTAATTGAATTTTCTTTAATTGGAACTTCTTCATGACCTTTCTTAAATATTGGTTTCCCTGTTTGAACTTCACCTTGAATTCCAGTTGAAGTAGCTGCTTCAGCAGTTGGACTAACAGCAATTACTGTTGGTGTATATTTTGCTCTCGCTGTTGATAAAGAAGGAACTCCATCTTTATCAAATCCCACAGGTCCTGTCAATTCTACAGTAACTCCTCCTGCAGTACCTTTAAATGATAATAGTGGTTGAAATTTCACTTCTCCAGTCTCAGGTACAATTGTATATGTTCCCTCATTCTCTACAGTGATAGAAGTTTCATTAATTATACTTCCTGATTTTGGATCTACTAACTTAGCTATATATTGAGTACTTGGACTAACTATTCTCTCTGCTTCTCTTCCTGCATTTACCTTGAATAACGGTATTCCTTTTTGTTCTTTACCTTGAAGTCCTGTTGTCTCTTTTGAATGCCCTGTCATTTCTTTTGGTTCTACAATTGGTACATATACTGCATCCATAGATTTATTATTCCCTGCAGAATGCCCCCCGTTATTAGTGTTTGTTAATACATCCCCATCTGTTACTGCTTCCCAACCAGTACTTTGTCCATTTGCATCTACAGCACGTAATACAACTCCACTTGCTTTCCCTACAAATGCTGGATCTGGCGTAAATGTAACACCTGTATCCGAAACTTCATATGTACCTTGACCTGGAACATTTAGGTTAGTAACGAGTTGTCCTGTTTCATTAACAATTCTTACCCCACCTTGTGCTGTTTTAGTTGTTTCAGCCGTAATAGAATTTCGTTCCTGTGTATAGTCTATTTTTCCATATGAATTAAATGTAACACTACCATTTTTAGACCCTAAGTCTCCCGGCTCATCACCTTTATTATGACTAATATATTCAAAAGAAATTCTTTGTTTATCACCTTGTTTCCCTGTGGTTTCCTCATAATCCCCACGTGGTGGATTAGTAACCTGGACTTGATTATCCTCTACCTCTCCTGAATATGCAATCCCTGTTGGATTTTCAACTTGAGTTCTATCGGTAGCTATACGTACTCTGAATTTTATAATATCATTATTTTCATCTATTACATGCGTATTATGGAAAGTAAGTTCAACTATTTGATTATTACCTGTTACTTCTTTGATATCCGACTCTTCACCTTGATCAAACTTACCATTATTATTAAAATCAATGAAACCACGAACATAAGCTTTTTCTAATGGACCGTTAAAATTTTCATTACCATTAGCTGAAGCCTTTATTTTGATTTTATGTGTATTATTTGGACCTAATATTGGTCTTATTGCAGATAATCCTGTCTCTTTATTTCTTACAATAAAATCCGAAGGCATTAACTGATCTACACCTTCATCAGCATGATCTGTCTCATCATCAGAATTTTCTCCAGATATATTTCTTCCCGGATTAGATTCAGGATCAGCTTTTACTGTTCCTAGATATGGTTGTTGAATCTGCTTTTCTGCTCCTGTAACAGAATCTAGTGTCTTAGTTTTTAAATAATGCTCTACTTTTCCATACGATTCTGGTAAATCTCCATAATCAGAAATTTTAATTCCCAGCATAGATGATTGCTGTCCTGTAGTCAGCAAATAGAAACCTACTTCTGTTACATTATTTGAGGATACAATCGGCGTTGCTCTTCCATCCATATTTGTATATCCACCAAATACTTGAGATCCTAATCCTGCCGTAGCAGAGTCTGGCGTAGCAAATTTCCCAGCAGCCAAAGCATCCACAAATGCTTGATCTCCAAGGCGTTTCATACTTCTTGGATCAAATAGTGTATTAAACTTATTTAAAGGTAGATAATGTTTAGCTTGTCCATGCCCTATCAAAGCAAGAAGATCCCAAGGTGTACCATTAGTTGTATAAATTTCAGTTTCTTTGTCCCCAATTTGTTCCCCTGAAGTCATAACAATACTTGGTTTTATAAGTTTCCCATTATATTTAGCTTCTATTGTAAATTTTACACCAGCTACAGTTGCATCACGACCAACACCATCAGCACCAACACCGCCAATTGTTGTTTTTGCTTTCCCAGTATCCAATCCTGAGTTTTTAGTTTCTGACCAATATCCTTGAGCCACACCTCCTATACCAGTTACTGTTGGCTTTCCATTATTTGCATCTACTCTATTTTCTCCATCCGGTTTATAGCTATTTTGATATACGGTCCCTGCCACACGTCTTTTATATACATCAGTAGCATCAAATGGTTTTAATTCTTTTACAGTTAATTTAACTGTATATCCTGGGATTATTTCTTTTTCAAAAGCTGATCCTACTTGAAGTTGACCATTTTCTTTAAGTTTAGTCCATGCTTTCTTATCTCCAAAATCTAACCATTGAATCTGCCCATTAAGATTCTTAATTTCAGCACCATTTCTTTCCTTTGTTTTAATCGGAATATCTGTTAATGAAGTGTACCCATGGTCTGCTAACCATTTTTTCCCTATTTCTGTAGATGCATCCTGCAATGGCTCAACTTCAGTTTCTGTTAATGATACATCAAATTTACCGCTACGTTTAACACCAGCTTTCTCTAATTGTGTATAAACAGCTTTAATAGAGTTACTTAATTCTGCTAAACTATTAGCAATTTGTTCTTTTGTTGCCTTATCATTACCTAATAATTCTTTTGCAAGTTTTATAGCCTCTTCATTTTTTACTACTACAGCCTGCACCGCTGGTTTTGCTTCTACTTTTAAGTCTTTTTTATTTAATTCAATTTTAGCAAGTGTATTTGTTACTTCTGCTTCTGAAGCTACTTGAGTTAACTCTTTTTTAACTTTTGCTACTTCTTTTTCTTTTTTTGTAGCCGTTACTTCTTTATCTCTTTGTTCAGCTTCTTTCTTCTCTTCTAATTTCTTATCAAAAGCTTTTACTTTGGCTTCAGTTACTACTATACTAAGATCTTGAATTTTTTGAACTTGTATATCTACTTCAGATTGTGTAGCCTTTTCATTAGTTACTACTACTTTTGCTGCTGCTATTACTTCTTTTGCAGTTTCTATGACTATCTTATCAGTATCTTGTGCTGATTTTAATTTTTCTTCTAAAGTAACAATACTAGCTTTTAAAATTTCTTTTTTTACCGTTTCTACTTTTGATTTTTCTTCGTTTGTAACTTTAGTCTCTGATATTTTCGTTCCTACTTTTGATGCTACTGCTGATGCAACACTTTCTTTAGTATTTTCTAAAATTGGTTTATTGTATACTTTTGGAACATCTAAACTACCTTGAGTAACTTCTATTGTTTTCAATGCATTATTTAACGATATTTCTCCTGCTTGTGCTACTGATCCAGCTCCAAAAAAAATACTTGCACCTATTACTACAGATGCTGCTCCAATTTTGAACTTTTTAATAGAATATGTTTCTACTTTAGTACCTTTTTTGACTTCATATAAATAACTATTATTTTTACCTATCATATATTTTCCCTTTTTATTTAATATAAACAATAATACAAACGAATGTTTTTACAAAAAATATCATTTATATTAAATATTACTTCCTTATAATATTTCTATAAATTATAAATAAATAAAATAAACAATTTTATTTATTTTTTTATTAATCCTAAACTATAATTTTAATTAAAGTAATCAAGTAAAAGCTAGTAATTAAAGTTCAATAAATAAAATAATAAACTAGGATTAATTATTATTTTACAAAATTTAACTCTATTTGTCTAGAAAAAGTATATCCAAAATCACTAAATATTTTAAAATTCTTGTTTATACATGTTCTACTACATTTATAAGAAAGATTATTTTAACCGTTTTAAAACATAAACCTCATATACCCTCCTAAAAGATTTCCCATAATAATAATAATAATAATATCTATTAACTCTAACACATCATATTATATCTTTTCTCATAAGCTTAAATCCTCATTTTTTTAAAAAATTATCTTTAAATTTTTTCTAAGTTAGACCTCAATCCTATAACTTAGCTCTCTAATTTTATAACTTATTTATTTTTTTTAATTTTATTAGATTAAATGTATAATTTTATTTCTTAAAAAACAAAAAACCCTAAGGACACCTCCTTAGGGTTTGGTAATATTTAAATTATTTAACGTCTAGAACTTGTCTACCTTTGTACATACCAGTTTTTCTATCAACACGGTGACCCATTACATAGTTACCAGTTGTTGCGTCGATAGTAATTGATGGTGCAGATAGTTTTTTGTGAGTTCTTCTTTTTCTTTTAGCTGTTTTTGATGTTCTTCTAAAAGGAACTGCCATAGTTAATTTCCTCCAATTATTTTAAATAATTCTTATTGTTCTTTAAATAATCCATTAAGAGCTGCGAATGGTGATTCTTTCTTTTCTTTAACATCAGTTAAAGACTCTTCAGAAACTACTTCCCAGTCATTACCAGAAACCATTTCTAACTCTTCTTCATCAGAAGCAGTAATTGGAATATTTAAAATTATAAGCTCATTTACTAAAGGTGTTAAATCAATATACATATCCATTAAATTAATGTCGAATACCTCTTCGCCTGCAAATACAGACTTATCAACGTATTCTTCTCTCTCTTCAATTTCAAATGGAACAACAACCTCTTTAAGTGTTTTTCCTGAAATCATTTCGAAGTTTCCTTTAATTAATAGATCGGCATAGATTTTATCTTGTCCACCTCGAGTTAATTTTCCACTAACAACAACGTCTCTAATATCTTTTAGAGAGTTATCATAGTGTTCTACTTTAACATTTATATTTTCTTCAAAAACAAAAGTATCACTATTATTTTTGAATAACGAAGATCTTAACCATTTCATTAAATATCACCTCATAAACACATTATTTATTATATATCTTTTGCTTTAAGATGTCAACAAAAAAAGTTGACTCTTTTTATTATTTTTTAATTCATAAAATATTTCAGTATATTAGCCAATGACATTATAAATCCTACAAAAATCGTTAATTTAGCTGTCAGCACCATATACGGTGCCATTGTTTTTTTATGATTGTTCGCACTAAAACCTTTAATTATTTTCATTGCTAAAGGAATAGTAACAAACACCAGTAGATTCCACCACGAAGCATATTTAGTAAATATAAATAATACATTTAGTAAATATACCACGATGAAGCTACCTGCCATTGTTTTAATCGCATTATTTCTTCCAACTAGAATCGCATATGTTCTTCTTCCTGATTCTTTATCATTATCTAAATCACGGATATTATTCGCTAATAAAATTGCTCCAATCATGATAAATAACGGCAGTGAAACGAAAATAATATCAGTATTTACATATCCAGTTTGGAAGTAAAACGATAAAGCAATAATTATTGTTCCCATAAAAAACCCAGAAATAACTTCTCCAAAAGGAGAATAAGCTATAGGATACTTTCCACCTGTATAAAAATAGCCAGCAAGCATACACACTAACCCTACTAATAGTACATAAAGACTAGTAATAAAAGTTAGAATTAATCCTAGTATAAAAGCTAGCGCGTATAATACCAACGCACCTACCATAACTTCTCGAGGACTTAGATTCCCCTTCACTATCGAACCAGAAATTCCTTCGGAATCAACCTTATCCAAACCACGCTTGTAATCATAATATTCATTAAACAGGTTGGTTGCCGCTTGTATCAACAGACATGCCAGTAAAAACAAAATAAATTTTAAAATCGAAAACTTAATCTCATATCCTAAAGCATAAGTAGCTCCAAATAAAACTGGTGCTATTGATGCTGGATAACTATGTGGTCTTGTACACATGAAAAATTCTTTTAATTTACTTTTATTCACAACATCCTCCTAGTTATCTTCTTACCTTGAATATTATACCATATTTTTAAGTGCTATGATATTAAATTTCTTTCCTTCTATTTATAACCATTTAGCATAGCGTTTTCATAGATTTGTGATATAATTAAAGAACATAAAACTATTATCGGAGGCATTTCTTATGAAAATTGCATGGATTGGAACTGGAGTTATGGGAGAAAGTATGGCTGGTCACCTTATGGATGCTGGTCATGAACTTTTCGTCTACAACAGAACAAAGAGTAAAACTGATAACTTAGTAAGTCGTGGAGCTACACTTCTTAACGAAGTAAAAGACGCACCTATATTTGCTGATGTAGTATTTACAATAGTAGGTTATCCTAAAGATGTTGAAGAAGTTTATTTAGGAGAAAATGGACTTATTACGACAGCTAAAAAAGGTCAAGTATTTGTAGATATGACCACTTCTTCCCCTACTCTAGCTGAAAAAATTAGTAATGAATTTCTAAAAGTTGGTGCATATGCACTTGATCTTCCAGTAACAGGTGGAGATGTCGGAGCAAAAAATGCTACTCTATCAATTATGGCTGGTGGAGATAAGAAAGTATTCGAAGAAGTTGTTCTTCCATTAGTTGAAAAACTAGGCAAAAATATTACTTATTTTGGTGAAGCTGGTAAAGGGCAATATACAAAACTTGCCAATCAGATTGCAATAGCTACAACTATGATTTCTGTCGCTGAGAGCTTTAAATTCGCCAAAAAAGTCGGTTTAGATTTAGACTCTTTCTTTAAAACAGTATCAACAGGTTCAGGTGGAAGCTTTTCAATGACTTCATACGGACCACGTATCTTGAATGAAGATTTCAAACCTGGATTCTTTACTCATCACTTTATTAAAGATATGAAATTAGCTTTAGAAGAATGTGAAAAAATGAACATTAAACTACCTGGTCTTGAAACAGCATATAAAATTTACAACGAATTAGAAGAAGAAATCCGTAACACAAACGGAACTCAAGCAATTTCTAAATGGTATAAACTATAAAGAAAGATGAGTTGATCGCCTAGATCAACTCATTTTTAATTTGTATTTTCTCTCCAATTTTAAATGCTTTAGAATTTTCCGCGTGCCCGATTTCTTGTGTTTTAGCTACTGATAAAGAAGACGGTATATAATCCTGGACAAGTTTAAATAGTTCCTCTACAGAAAATTCT
Organism: Gemella parahaemolysans; assembly: GCF_053758945.1. Classification (NCBI taxonomy): domain Bacteria; kingdom Bacillati; phylum Bacillota; class Bacilli; order Caryophanales; family Gemellaceae; genus Gemella; species Gemella parahaemolysans. Next base: position 23,418 of record NZ_JBSMTP010000014.1, on the reverse strand, counting down.
TTTTCAATTTTTGTGAAAGTTCCTATTAATAATCCTGAAATTTTATCAAAAACTCCGATTTGCTTTAACTGTGCAAGATGTGTGGCTAATCCCTCTATAGAAGTTCCTAATCCTTCTATGAATAACACTTTATTATCCACTTCAGGAAAATATCGAGTACCTGCTAGTTTTAGAAAACATCTAATATTTCCTCCGATTACTTCACCTTCCACACTACTACCTTGTAGAAATTTCCATTTCACATCAAATAGTATCTGTTCATTTTTCATAAAAGTATTTTCAAAGCTAATTCTGATTTCTTCACTTTCAATAATATTTAGTATTTGATACAAGTAATTTACTTTATTCGTTTGGCTTCCCAAAGTATTTAAGACTGTTGTTAAATCACTATAACCAAAGAAGGGTTTGTAATTTCTTTTTATTACATCATAGTCTAAATAATCTAATATCTCATTTGCAATGTCTCCACCAGAAATATCAAAAATTGCTTTTATTTCTTTGTTTTTATAAAAAGACATTAACTCCTCAGCTCGAACTTGTGCTTTCGCTCCGTACCCAAATTTATCTCTATAGATATATTTAGTAAAGATAGGTACTAAACCCATCTCTACTAAAATACTTTTTAATTTTTCTAATCTATCTTTATCCTCGATATTTTTTCCGTTTGAACATACTACCAATGCTATTTTATCACCATTATTCAACATCATTACTTACTAATACTCTCTATATAATATTTAGATCTATTTTGTCCACCTTCATACTTCTTATTATTTAAACGAAGTATCATTTGGCCATCTACTTTTCCACCCTCAAAAGTATTAATTAAAGGAATAGTAATTTTGTCGCCTTCAGTTATCCAACGATCTTTAGAAGCCGGAGCCAGAGTCATAACTCCTCCGATACCACCCATTCCTACTACATATACATTATCTTTTTTAAAGTAGATTAAATCACCTACATTGATATTAGAAATATATTTATTTTCATTCCCTATAAAACTATCATCAACTTCACTATATTTATTAGTATACTTAGCAAGCTCCTTTTTCACCTGATCTACAGTATAGGTTTCTTTATAACTGGCATTATATAAATCTACTAATTCAGCTAAACTTTTTGGAACAATACCTGTTACATTACTTCCTTTAGGTGGCTTTATAATACTATCACGATCTGCTAAATATCCAAAGACAGATGTCATATTAAGACCTCTACCTCCTAGTAATGCTCCCAAATATTTTTTAGCCATCATTTCCGCAATATCTTTATCATGTTCCTTATTTTCTAAATCCAATTGTTTCCATTTTAATTTATCGTTGTTATTAACTTTAGAACTTATTTTTCCTAAATCATCACCTGACGATGTTAATTTTCCACCATCAATTTTGTATGAACCAATAATCTCGTTTGTTTTATTATTATTTAAATATCCACCGATACGGAAGTATAATTTATTATCACCTTCACTATTGTCTACTGTATAGTGAACAGTAGGTGAGTATTTTTTCAAAATATCAACAACTGATTGAGATAAGTGTAATTCTGAATTTAGTGCATCAATATCATTTAAAGCAGCTATTTTCTCAACAATTACTGATGTATCCTTGTTCACTTTCTTTCTATCGGCACTCCCAAGATTCGCACTATTGTTCGTAGCCGATTCTTCCTTCATTTCTTCATATTTTATAATACCAAATACAGAGATTACCGCTACAATAAATATCGCAACAAAACCTAATAAATATTTCATTCCTTTATTCATATCTTTTTATCTTTCCCTTAATTGTCTTCTCTATCAAAAGTAGGAACATAGAAATGTCTTCCTTCCAAACCAAATATTTTATCACTAAATGTTCCAGGTTCTACATTCGCTAAGTTTTTCTCAAACATCATCATTCTAGCATCAATATTGTCTATAAAGTGAATAATTTCTGCTTCTTTTATCATCGGTAATTTCGGAGAACCAAATTCATATTTACCATGATGAGCAAGAATTATATGTCTTAACAGCGTAATCTCTTCAGCTTCAATTCCTAATTTATCAGCCATTCTAGCTACTTCATCACTCATAATAACAATATGCCCTAAAAGTTCTCCTTCTAATGTATAAGATGTTCCTACAGGCCCACTTAACTCAATAGTTTTTCCTAAATCATGTAAAATAATTCCACTGTATAATAAATCTTTATTTAACGATGGATAGATAGCTACTAAAGCTTTCGCTATTTTTAACATAGTTGTCGTATGGTAGATCAGACCTGAATAAAAATCATGATGCATTGATTTTGCTGCAGGATAACTAATAAATTGTTTTTTATATTTATTTAACAATTCAATAGTCACCATTCTTAAATTATCATTCCCAATTTCTTTTAAGAAATGATTTAATTCATTTATCATTATATCTTTTGGAACTGGCGCTATTTGAATATAATCTTGAACATCTATATTATCACTATCAGTTGCCATTCGATAATTTCTTATTTTTAATTGAAGTTTCCCACGATAATCTAGTAAAGTCCCCTCTACATGGATCATCTTTCCTGCTTTCAGATTTTCACTGTCTTCTTCTTTAACTTCCCAGATTTTCCCGTCAATACTTCCTGTTTTATCTTTCAGATAAAGCGTTAAATAAGGTTTTCCGCTTGACGCAACCCCTCGAATTACATTATCTAATAATAAAAACATGCTGATCTCTTGATCAGTTTTAAATTCATTAATAAACATTTTCTCACTCCTTCTTTCTAGTATATTCTTTATTTCATATTATATTTTACTTTGTATTAAAAAAAAATTCAAATAAATATGGTAAGCTACTTAACAAAACAAAAAAGCTCAGGATTTCAATAGAAACTCTAAATTAACCTAAATTAAATATTTTATCTAATTTTTAAGTCTCTATTCTTTTCCTGAGCTTTTCATATTATTAGTCAAATAAATCTTTTGCTTTTCTACTAACTTTATCTAAAAAGCTTTCATCTTCTTCAACTTTTTCATTATTTAATTTTGCAAGTTCCAGGTATAGTTCTCGCTCTTTTGTCGATAAGTTTTTAGGAATTTCAATAGAAACCACAATATAATGATCTCCTTGACCATGCCCCATTACACTCTTAACCCCTTTACCTGCTAAACGGAATTTACGTCCGTGTTGCGTTCCTGCTGGAACATTAAGTTCAATCTCACCTGTTAAAGTACGTACATCTAGTTTTGTACCAAGAGCCGCCTGTGCCGGGGAAAGTTTCAACTCTGTATAGACATCATCACCTTCTCTATGGAAATATGAATCTTCAGCAACGATTACCTCTATGAATAAGTCACCTGCTGGACCACCATTTTCTCCTGCTCCACCTTTACCACGAAGACGAACACGTTGTCCTGAGCTAATTCCTTCTGGAATCTCAACCTCGTATTCTACTTCACGGTTATTATATCCTTTACCGAAACAGTGCGCGCACTTATCTTTAATAATTTTACCGCGTCCTTGACATTCAGAACATGTACGTTGACTTTGCATACGTCCGAATGGAGTATCTTGAATTACTGCTTCTTGTCCACTACCATTACATCTGTGACAAGTGTTAACTGATGAAGAATCTTTTGCACCACTTCCGTGACAGTGATCACATTCTACATCTTTACGGATTTTAATAGTTTTTTTCGTACCGAATACAGCATCTTCAAAACTTATACGAATACGGTGTAATAAGTCTTCTCCTTGACGTGGTGCGTTCGGATTGCGGCGCGCTCCTCCACCACCGAAGAAACTTGAGAAAATATCTCCAAGATCATCAAATCCACCTGAGAATCCAGAGAAACCTCCACCGAATCCACCAAATCCACCATGGCCTGCTCCACCTTCAAATGCTGCGTGACCAAATTGATCATATTGAGCTTTTTTAGTATCGTCACTCAGTACTTCATATGCTTCAGAAATCTCTTTGAATTTATCTTCTGCACCTGGCTCTTTGTTGATATCTGGGTGATATTGTTTTGATAATTTACGATATGCTTTTTTAATTTCAGCTGCACTTGCGCTTTTACTTACGCCAAGCACCTCATAATAATCTCTTTTAGCCATCTTAATCTCTCCTATAATTAATTATTTAACAAAGGGCTAGCGCATAACGCTACCAGCCCTTGGACTATTTATTTAATTATTTTTTCTCAGTAAAGTCTGCATCGATTGTATCATCATCGTTGTTAGATGAAGTTGCTCCTGCGTCCGCACCTTGAGCTCCTGCTTCAGCATTAGCTTGTTCGTAAAGTTTCATAGTCATTTCTTGAACAGCTTTGTTTAATTCATCTTTAGCAGATTTAATTTCTTCTAAGTTATTGTTTTTAATAGCTTCTTTTAATGTATCATTTTTAGCTTTAATATTATCTAATAAGCTTTGGTCTACTTTATCTTTAGCTTCTTCTAACGCTTTATCTGCTTGGAATGAAAGTTGGTCAGCTTCGTTACGTACATCAGCTTCTTCTTTACGTTTAGCATCTGCATCAGCATTAGCTTCTGCTTCTTTAACCATTCTATCGATATCTTCATCAGTTAATGAGCTGCTTGATTCAATAGTGATTTTTTGTTGTTTTTGAGTTCCAAGATCTTTAGCTGTAACATTTACAATACCGTTTTTATCGATATCGAATGTAACTTCGATTTGAGGTACTCCACGTGGTGCTGGTGGTATATCTGAAAGTTGGAATCTTCCAAGAGTTTTGTTATCAGATGCCATTGGGCGTTCACCTTGTAATACGTGGATGTCTACTGCTGGTTGATTATCTGCAGCTGTAGAGAACACTTGTGATTTAGAAGTTGGGATTGTAGTATTTCTTGGAATTAATACTGTCATAACTGATCCCATTGTTTCAATACCTAATGATAATGGAGTTACGTCTAGTAATACTACATCTTTAACATCACCTGTAATTACTCCACCTTGGATAGCAGCACCCATAGCTACTACTTCGTCAGGGTTTACTCCTTTATGAGGCTCTTTACCCATTTCTTTTTTAACAGCTTCTTGTACTGCAGGAATACGAGTAGATCCACCAACTAAGATTACTTGATCGATTTCACTTGGATTTAATCCAGCATCTTTAAGAGCTTGACGAGTTGGGATTAATGTTCTTTCTACTAAGCTGTGAGTAAGTTCATCGAATTTAGCACGAGTTAATGTGTTTTCTAAGTGAACTGGTCCGTTAGCTCCAGCTGAGATGAATGGTAATGAAATTTGAGTTGAAGTTACACCAGATAAGTCTTTTTTAGCTTTTTCTGCTGCATCTTTAAGACGTTGCATTGCCATTTTATCTTGAGATAAGTCGATAGCTTGTTCTTTTTTGAATTCATCTACAAGGTAGTCGATGATAGCTTGGTCAAAGTCATCTCCACCTAGTAAGTTGTCTCCTGATGTAGCTAATACTTCGAATACTCCATCTCCTAATTCTAAAATAGATACGTCGAAAGTACCACCACCAAGGTCAAATACTAATACTTTTTGATCTACATCTGTTTTTTCTAATCCGTATGCTAATGCTGCTGCAGTAGGTTCGTTAATAATACGTTCTACTTCTAATCCAGCGATTTTACCAGCGTCTTTAGTTGCTTGACGTTGAGCGTCGTTGAAGTATGCTGGTACTGTGATAACAGCTTTAGTCACTTTTTCACCTAAGTAAGCTTCAGCAGTTGCTTTTAAGTTTTGTAAGATCATTGCTGAAATTTCTTGTGGTGAGTATTTTTTACCATTTACGTCTTCTTTGTAATCTGTACCCATGTGACGTTTAATAGAAATTACTGTGTTAGGGTTAGTAATTGCTTGACGTTTTGCTACTTCCCCTACTTGAATTTCATCACCTTTGAATGCTACAACAGAAGGTGTAGTTCTGTTACCTTCTGGGTTAGGGATTACTTTAGCTTCCCCACCTTCTAATACTGATACACATGAGTTAGTTGTTCCTAAGTCGATACCTATAATTTTTGACATATTCTTGTCCTCCTTAAATTTATAATAACTATATTTTCAAATTTATTTGTTAAAATGATTTTTCCACTCTAACAAAGTCTAATATTACATTTTTAAATGCTTTTCAGCTTTACACTGAAAATATTCTACGCAGTGGCTATATACCAATCATTTCGTCTCTGCGTTCCTTATTCTTTGAGTATCTTTGAGAAGCTTCCTCGTAACCATTTCTTCGTATTTACAATACTTGAAATGCTAACGATGTAGCCTTTAAGAATTGACTTTAACCATTGCTGGTCTGATTACTCTATCTTTTAGTTTGTAACCTTTTTGGAATGTATCTAAGATTACTCCGCTCTCTTTATCACTTTCTTCTCCTTGCATTACTGCATGGTGGAAGTTTGGATCGAACTGAGCATTTTCAGTTTCTACTAGTTCAACACCTTCTGATTTAAGAGCTGCTTGTAACCCTTCATATACCATTTGTACACCTTTAAGAACCGTTTGTACTTCTTCATTAGTTGATTCAACTTGTAAAGCACGCTCTAGGTTATCCAAACTTGGTAAGATTTCTGTAATCACTTTTTGACTCTTATAAGCATTTATAGTGTCAATTTCTTGATTTTTACGTCGTTTAAAGTTTTCAAACTCTGCATAAAGTCGTAAGTATTTGTCTTCTGACGCTTTTACTTCTTCTTGCAGTTTTTCAATTTGTTCTTGTAGTAATTCTTCTGCAGTTTTTTCAACTACTTCTTCTTTTAAATCTGTCGTTTCTTCAGTTTCAACAGTTTCTTCTGTTGTTACTTCTTCTTGTAGAGTTTCTTTTTGTTCTTCAGTAGCCATCTCTACCTCCTAATTATTTCAAATTATTATTTAAATTATCACGAACACAAGCTATAAGTGTCATGATTTTTGAATAGTCCATTCTCTTTGGCCCAAACACGGCTATTACACCTTGACCTTTAGATGTGTTATAACTACTAGACACTAATGAAAGATCATCTATATTTCCAAGCTTAAGCTCAGTTCCTATTTTAATAGATGGTTTGTCTGTTACTTCATTATTATCTAGAAGCTCGACTATCTTATCATCTTCTAAGAGCGATACTACTTCTTTTAATTTTTCTACATTGTCTATATCGGGTTGTTTAAGTAAATTGTACTTACCCCCTAATGCTATAGTCTTTTTAATTTTATTCTGCAACAATCTATTTAAAGCGACCACTATCATATCGTAATTATTAACTTTGTCCTTTAAATATTTTTCTAACTCACCGTGAATCATTACATGAGCTGTTGCCATATCCACATCATAAAAGTAACTTTGTAGAAGTTTATTAATTTCCCCTATATCTTCTGCAGTGAAATCTGCATCAAGTTTATAGTTTTGCTGGAATACTTCTCCTATGTTTGTCACTAATATAACGAGAATACTACGACTACTTAGAAGAATAACCTCTATCTTATTAATACGCCTATCCGTTTTTGTCGGGGCTAGTATCACCGCCGTACAATCCGTTAAGTCTGATAGTACTATTGCATTCTTTTCTAGATAGTTATTTTCCGAGACTATATCACCACCAGAAAGCTGTTTTAATTTTTCATTCTCACTATTTGATAGTTCATAATCTTTTTTTATGTAATCTACATAATAGCGATAACCTTTTTCCGAAGGTACTCGACCTGATGAAATATGAGTCTTTTTAATCAACCCTTCTTTTTCTAACTTACTCATATCATTTCTTATCGTTGCCGAACTGAAATCAATATTTTGAGCAATTTGCTTAGAACCTACAGGTTGATTAGTCGTAATAAAATTTTCGACTATAGATTGAAGAATGAGTACTTGTCTATCTATTAACATTGTCATCACCTATTCTTCAATTTTGTGTTTTAGCACTCTAACTACCTGACTGCTAATCACATATATAATAATATCATTAAGGTCAAAATAAGTCAATAGATTTTTTAAATTATTTTTGACTTTTTTTGACCTTTTTTGTATTCTCTTCGTTTATTTTAAAAATATATTTCTTTCTACTTGCTTTAATAAAGTAATTAAGAAAATAAAGATAACGCTTTCTAAAATTCTTCCTCTCTTTATTTTAATATGATATAATAATTAATAGTACAACAAAACAGGAGGTATTTCTTATTATTATGAAGAAAATATTCACACTTTGCACCCTATTTTTATCCCTTCTTATTATTTTAACAGCTTGTAGTAATGAAAAAACAAAAGTATTTACTACTAAATATGGAAATAATCAAGAAAATGAAACAACACTAACTTATAAAGGAGAAGTTGTTAATAGATTAAAAACTATTTCTAATATCACTGACCTAGGAACCGATGAAGAAGCAGCCTATAATAGTATAAAGGCATCTGTCAACGAGGAGAATAAAGATATCGATGGACTTTCTTTCGCTATTGATAAAAAAGATGGAAAAGTAGTTATTACTTGGGATTTAGATTTTACTAAAATAAACTTCGAAAAAGATAAAGATCGCTTACATTTCAAAAAGTCTTCTTTAGATGAAGAAAGAAAATTAAACTATATCGAAGAAGAACTTAAGAAAAATGGTGCTGTTGAAAAAAAATAATATTTTGTAAATAAAGTGTTTATTAGTTAGAACTTTTATACTAATAAACACTTTCTCCTTACAAAAAGTAGTGTAATTTCTCCTAGCTTCCTTGTATCTTCAGTAAAATTCTTGTATAATAAGTAAACGAAAGAAGTTAATAGAGGTAAAAATTTTGGAACTTATTGAACTTAGAAAAGAACTCGAAGAAATTAACAAAAAAATAACTGAATTTAAAACTTCATTAAAAATAGAAGATAAAACTGAGCGAGTTGCTGAAATTGAAAATATGATGCTTGAGTCTGATTTTTGGAATGATAGCGATGCTGCTAGCCTATTAGTTACCGAATCAAAAAGTATAAAAAAAGAACTCGATGAATTTAGTGAAATGATAGACTATCTAGAACACTCTGAAGAGATGGTTGAGTTTTTAAAAGATGAAGATGACGAAGAAATTTATCAAGATTTACTAGAAACAGTAGTCACTCTTAAATCAAGCGTTGAAGATTTTAGCTTTAGATTATTATTCTCAGAAGAATATGATAACAACACTGCTATTTTAGAAATACATGCCGGTGCTGGTGGTACTGACGCAACAGACTGGTCAGAATTAATGTTACGTATGTATGAAAGATTTTTCACAAAACAAGGATTAAAATACAGCTACTTAAACTATCAATCTGGTGATATCACTGGAGTTAAATCAGCAACTATAAAAATTGAAGGTGATTTTGCATATGGTCTATTAAAAGGAGAAAAAGGAGTGCACCGAGTTGTTCGTATTTCACCTTTTGATCCATCGGGAAAAAGACATACATCATTTGCTTCAATAGATGTTATTCCAGAATTTAATGATGACGAGATTAATATTGAAATTAATAATGAAGATTTAAAAATAGATACTTATCGTGCTCAAGGTGCAGGTGGGCAACATATTAATACCACTGACTCTGCTGTTCGTATCACTCACCTACCTACAGGTATCGTTGTTCAATCGCAAGCCGAACGTAGCCAAATAAAAAATAAAGATGCAGCGATGAAAAATTTAAAATCAAAATTATATCAACTTGAAATAGAAGAAAAAGAAAAGGAACTTGCCGCTATTCGTGGTGAACAAAAAGATATCGGTTGGGGATCACAAATTCGTTCTTATGTATTTACTCCATATACAATGGTTAAAGATCATAGAACAAACTACGAAGTATCTACAGTAGATAAAGTAATGGATGGTGAAATAATCGATTTTATTGATGCTTATCTACATTATAATATGAAAGAAAAAGAAGTATTATAGACAAATACACGCAAGACATTTTAACTGTCTTACGTGTATTTATTTTATATTTTAATTATAGTTTTTCGTATTCAGCTGGTACATCAAATGGATTTTCTTTATTAATATGATCGTAGAACATAACTCCATTTAAGTGATCAATTTCGTGTTGGAAACAAATTGCTGGTAAATCTGTTAAAGTTAAAGTAACTTTCTCATCATTTTCATTATAACCAACTACTTTAATTTTTGAATAACGAGGAACATATCCTTTAATTTCTTTATCTACAGATAGACATCCCTCTCCACCAGCTAAATAACATTTTGCAGCTGAGTTTGAGATGATTTTTGGATTATATAGTGCATAAGAAACTGTATCTTCTGGAAATTCCTCATCAGGAATGTGCACTGCAATCATTCTTTTTGAAACGTTGATTTGTGGCGCAGCTAATCCTATTCCAGGTTTTAGTCCTAATTTTTCTGCTTTTTCATCATCTTGTGAAGCAATAACATACTCTAATAATCCACGTAAAATAGCTTTATCTTCGTCTGAGATAGGACTTTTTACTTCTTCAGCACGTGCTCTAAGCGTTGCATGTGGATCAATAATTATATCTTTTGTTGTAATCAAATCTTTTCTCCTTTATTTCTAATTATATATTACGTTACCTTCGTACATACTTAATTATTTCATAAATAAACAAGAATGTCAAAGGTCAAAGTTTCCTTATTTACAGTATTTTAATATTAATTTCACACAAAATATCACTGTAATTTTCTTTCTATATTTAAAAGTTTTCTGAAATTTATTTTTGTATTTTTATTTGTTTCATGATATGATATTACTATTGATAATTTATAAATGAAATTTTTAGGAGGGTGTATTATGACTTTTGAAAATTACCAATATACAAGACCAAATACAGATCAATTAAAAGATCAATTAAAAACATTAGTAGAAAGACTAAACTCTGCAAATAGTGCTGAAGAAACACTAGAAATTTTTAACGAATATAATAAACTTCGTGATAATGTAAGTACTATGGCACAATTATCAGAGATTCGTGTAACAATTGATACAACTGATAAATTTTATGAAGCTGAGCAAGAATTCTGGGACGAATTTGGTCCTGAATTAGATTCTCTTTACAGCAAATTTGATGAAGCAATATTCAATTCGAAATTTAAAGAAGAACTAAAAAAAGAAATTGGGGAACATTACTTCAATCTTATCGAAACTTCTCTAAAAGTATTTAGCGATGAAATCATTGAAGATTTAAAAGAAGAAAACAAACTTTCTTCAGAATATACAAAACTAACTTCAAGTGCTAAAATTCCATTTGATGGTGGTGAACACAACTTAAGTGGTATGGCTAAATACACACAAGACGCTAACCGTGAAACTCGTCTATTAGCGAACCAAGCTGTAGCTAGATTCTTTAAAGAAAACTTAGAACAATACGATAGCATCTATGACCGCATGATTAAAGTTCGTACTCGTATCGCCAAAAAACTTGGCTTCGAAAACTTCGTTGAGGTTGCTTACCTACGCTTACGTAGAACAGACTACAATGCAAAAGACGTAGCAAACTACAGAAAACAAATCTTTGAGGAAATCGTTCCTGTAGTTGAGGAACTTAAAAAAGCTCAAGCTAATCGCCTAGGAATTGAAAAACTTTCATTCCACGATGAAGGTGTAACATTCAAATCAGGTAATCCTACTCCAAAAGGCGATCGTCCAACACTAGTTGATTACGCAAAAACAATGTATAAAGAATTATCACCTGAGACTGATGAGTTCTTCACATTTATGACTGAAAATAACTTATTAGACTTAGATACAAAGCCAGGGAAAGCTGGTGGTGGTTACTGTACATTTATTCCAAATTACAAAGCACCATTTATCTTCGCTAACTTTAACCAAACACCTCATGACGTTACAGTTCTAACTCATGAAGCTGGACATGCTTTCCAAGTTTTCCAAAGTAGACATCATATGCCAGATTATGTTTGGCCAACATACGAAGCTTGCGAAATTCACTCAATGAGTATGGAATTTTTAACTTGGCCTTGGATGAACCTATTCTTCCAAGATGAAACAGAGAAATTCAAATACTACCACATGGCAACATCAATCAAATTCTTACCATATGGTGTTACTGTTGATGAATTCCAACATGAAGTATACGAAAACCCAGAGCTAACTCCAAAAGAACGTCGTATGAAATGGTTAGAAATCGAAAGAAAATACTTACCATCTCGTTACTATGAAGATATTCCTGAACTCGATGAAGGACTATTTTTCTACAGACAAGGTCACTTATTCGGTGCACCATTCTACTACATCGACTACACTCTAGCTCAAGTTTGTGCTTTCCAATTCTGGAAAAAAGCTAACGAAAATAGAGAAAATGCATGGAAAGAATATCTACATCTATGTAGACTTGGTGGAACTAAACCATTCTTAGAGTTAGTTAAGGAAGCTAACTTAGAAAATCCATTCGAAGATGGAACTATTTCTAACATTGTTCCAGAACTAAAAAAATACATTGACTCTGTTGATGCAACAAAATTTTAGAAATTTTAAAGTTTGGCTCTAAAGGTTCTGAATTTTAAAATAGCCTATATAAGAATTCATAGACGCAGTGATTTATTGATATCTAAATTCATTTTATAAAAACTTTTTAGATCTCTAATAAACTTTGCGGGAGTGACTCGACAAAATCAATTTCTCCGAAATCACGATTTTTGGGTCACTCCCTTTAACTATATAGAAACAACATTTTTTAAATTAGGAGGACAAAATATGAATGAAAAAAAGATAGCTGCATTTTTTGATATTGATGGAACTCTTTACAGAGATTCTTTAATGACAGAACATTTTAAAAAATTAATAAAATACGAAGTTGTAGATGAACGTTATTGGATAAATGGAGTAAAAGACAGCTATATTAATTGGGATAAGCGCTTTGAAGATTACGATAACTATCTGTTTGGTGTTTCTGAAGCTTATGTTCAAGCAATTACAGGTTTACATAAAAAGTATATCGATTTTGCAACTGAACAAGTAATGAAATTAAAAGCAGATCGAGTCTATAAATTCACACGAAATATTATAGAAGAGCATAAAAAAAATGGACACCTAATAATTTTTATTTCTGGAAGTCCTGATTATCTTGTGGAAGCCATGGGAAAAAAACACCATGCATTTCTTGCAATTGGTAGTAAATACATTATGAAAGATGAAAAATTTACCGGTGAAGTAATTCCAATGTGGGATGCAGATAGCAAGAATAAAACTATCGATAGACTAGTAGAAAAACACAATATCGATCTTGATCAATCTTTCGCTTATGGAGATACTAATGGAGATTACAACATGCTACGACGTGTCGGTAATCCAGTAGCTATGAATCCAAGTCGTGAACTATTAAGCAAAATTAAAGAAAATAAAGAACTATCTGACAAAGCAACTATTCTTATCGAACGTAAAGATGTAATTTATAAAACAAAAGCTAATATAGATATCATAGAACTATAAAAGAAAACTCAAGGTACGACATTATGTCATACCTTGAGTTTTTTTATTAATTCTATGTATTGTATAGGAATTCAGAACCTTCTTCACTATTAAGATTAACTCCAGAAACCAATCTATTTCCTACTTTTTTATAAAGCTGAGGTTGAGTAGTAAAAGTAATCTTACTTCCATCTTCCTTAATAAGTTTGAAGCTCTTGCCATTTACAGACCATTCAATTTTTTCTCCATTATATTTTTTTAGAAGATATCCTTTATATCGATTAACAAGATCAGAGCTCATTTTTCTAGCTCCTTCTTCACTTGTTGCTCCACCTATCCCTTGAGCATCTGCAGGCAATGAATTACTATCATTTAATAATGCAGGATTTGGACCACCCAATTCAACATCAGATCTTTTTTTCTTGCGCTCAAACTCTCTTGCTTTTTCGGCAAGTTCCTTAGCCTTTTGTGCTGCTTCCTGGGCTTTATCATAAAGCTTATTACCCGCATCACTTAATAATTGTTTTAGACTATTATTATTGAACTTATATTTTTCTAATATTTGAGAAAGATCCTTATTAAAGTTCACATCTAGTTTAATATTTTTTATCTCTTCTTCTGCTCTCTTATAGTTTTCAATATCAGAATTTAACCAATTTATAGCGGCTGAAAAATTCGAATTTGTATCAAGTTTTTTAGCACGATCTAAACTATCTTTTGCTTCATCAATTTTTTTATCATTTAAACTAATAGATGTATTCCTAACCTCTTTTGCAACTTTAATATCAGTTTTAATCGTAGGAATAACCTTCTGCGCAACATCAGTAGTTAGAGTTTCTAAGCCTTTTGCTCCAGCTTCGAAATCGTGACTGATATTAATCATATCAACATATTTTTGATACTCTTCTTTTACCTTCTTATCTTTTCCACTACCAAACATAAAATAGTAAGCTGTAGCACAAATAATGAGTGCAACAATGACACTCGAAAATATAGCAATACTTTTTTTCATATATATTCTCCTCTAATATAAAATATCCCCATTCTGTGATTTATAAAACTATTATCTCATAGAAAATCATATTTTACTAGAAGTAAATTAACATACAATATGTTTATATAGGTTTGATAATAACTTGTATTGCTCTAGATACGCAGAAAATTTTAATTCATGTACTCTTCCCTTATTATAATATCTAATAGCACATTCTTTTTTATTATGATTATAATCTAGCCCCACAATATTCTTGTAGTATATCTTATAACCCAAAAACTTATAAAACCTTTTAATAGAAAAGATTTTTAAGTACTCTTCCCTAAAATATATATCACAATCATAACTAAATGAAATCCCATAATTTACACGATCTAAAACTGATAATTCATTTCCTTTTAGTAGTATATTTATCTCATTTCTAATTTTAGAAATATTAGAATTATACTTTTTTAGATAATAATCAAAATCCGCTGTTAAAAGTATCCTCTCTACATTAGTTAAAGTATTAAAATTAATCGTATCCATATAAAAAACCTCCTTAATATACTTAGTATATTAAAGAGGTTGGACAGAATGTGGGAAAAACTACTCTTTATTTTTAGCGTTTAAAGCTAATAGACCTACTTGAACTACTACCACTCCTGCTGCAGTAATTCCTTTTATTATAGTCTTTATTTTTCCATTGTTTTTATTTCGACACGCTTCACATTTATTATATTTATATCCTTCTTTTAATAATTTATTACAATTTTTTCCTTTACATATTTTTGACACCTTTATTCTCCTTCTATACAAAATATATTATCTTCTAATTTTTCTTCAATTAATAACTTATTTTCACTATTATAAGATAATTCTTTAATATTAGCTTCTAAACTTGGCACTTTCTTCGTCCAATAATTTTCAGGTAACGAGTCCATAGAATCTAGTCGTTCAATCAATCCTTCAACTTTAAAATAAGATTTATCTAGATAATTTCTATAATAATCTAAACTCTTTTTCATTGATTCTTCTTCACCTAAAACTTGATATCCTATTGCCGAAACTAAGGATGTTATATTCAAAGCAGATAAATTTTCTCTTATTTCTGAAATTCTCATATCTATATCTTCTTGTTTTGATCCTCTAATAAATTTTCCAATAGTACTTTCAGGCTGTTCACTTATAAATTTTAAATTTGAACTTTGACTAAGCATTAATAGATTTCTCGAATCTTCTGCAGAATGTATAACGCTTAATAATGCTTGTTGTTTTAAGATTTCATTTTTTATCTCCATGGCTTGAATCAGTTTTTGTTGACAACTATATGCTAAGGCTAGTCTGTCATTTTCTAAACCTACTCGCACCTCTTCCACCGCTAACTTAATTTGGTTAATTTCTTCGGCAATTTCCTTCATTTTTAATTGAGCAGTATAATCTGCTAAGGCTTCATTTAATTTCGGGAACTCCTTAAATTGTTTTAATTCTATATTAGCAACCATTTTTTTCGTATCAGAATCTCTTAATTTAGCTATTAGTGAACCATCCTTTTTAGTAACAAACTCTATTACTCCCTTTTTTAATTTTTCTTTTTGATCATCTGTCAGCACAGCTTGTAGAGATTCTTTAGGAACCATAGCTTTTAAAGTATTAATAAATACTGGTGCTTCATAGAGTATATTTTCCATTTTTTTCAAAATAGTATTTTTGTTCTTATTAAAATATTTTTTTAAACCTACATTATCTATATAACCACTATTCTCTTCACTATATTCCACTATAATTTCATTACCATCATCCTTTATAATTTCCTTAGCTTTTACATCTATAACTACATCTTTATTATCCATTAATTTCCTCCATACATATTAATGCTAGATATTTTACAAATATTATCTCTATATCTCCCTCTCTTCTATTATCTTTACATTTTCTCCTTGACTATTTAGCCACATCTTTATTCCATCACCATAGCTTTCTGCCACAATAGTATGAACTTTATCTTCTAATTTTATGACCTTTGCTGTTGGTAATCTATCCAACATTGCTTCAAGCGATGGTCCACTAAATTCAAATGTAAATTTCTTTAATTTACCTCCGTACATAAACTGGATTCTCTTACGAAATTCTCCGTCCTCGAATCTATCTCTATATGGAATATAGAAAGTTTCGTCTTTATATTTAATATTACTCATTCTATCAATTCGAAAGACTAGTGGTACATCTTCTTCATTAGTTATTCCATAAGCTATTAAATAAAAATAGAATTCCGAGAACATAATGGAAATAGGGCGTACTTCTTTTTTAGTTTGTTTTTTATCCATTCTAGTATAATCAAAGGTTATAACTCTTGTTTCTCTAATTACATTCGACAGACTCCACAATACCTCTAGTAAAT
Organism: Gemella parahaemolysans; assembly: GCF_053758945.1. Taxonomy (NCBI): domain Bacteria; kingdom Bacillati; phylum Bacillota; class Bacilli; order Caryophanales; family Gemellaceae; genus Gemella; species Gemella parahaemolysans. The sequence continues at coordinate 6,708 of NZ_JBSMTP010000014.1, read as the reverse complement.
CTTTTCCATGCTTAAGTTCAGTGTAGTAAAATTCTTCATTGTTAATCAACTCTCTTACATGTATCTTACTTTCGAGACTTAATTGATTTTGTAATTTTTTTAATAATAAAGACATCTCTTTTTTATTAAACGCTCTACTTTCTAGCAAAATTTTACTAAGTGCTAAAATATCCTGTTGAGTAAGAGTATTATCACTTTCACTAACAGCTGTATAAATATACTCTTTGTTCTTTACTTTTATTTCAAATTCACCGATTTCATCTTTCTTCTCAAAAAGATAAGCACGTAATTCATCTATATCCCTTTGAATAGTCTTAAGAGAAACTCCATATTCATTAGCTAAATCTTCTTTTACTAACCTTTCTCCTCGTCTAAGTCTATCATATATTTCTAATCCACGAAACTTCTTATCCCTTGAATCACTCAAATTATCCGCCTCTTTCTAATTAACCACTTAAAGTCTTATTTTTCATTATACATTATAAAATATCCTCTTTCAACCAATTTTATTATTGTTATTTTCAATAATAACAACTATATTTTATAAACATATTTTACATTAAACGTTGGACATATTTTGTCTATTTTAAAAAATAAATTAATTTTTTCCCTTTGTCGAAAATAATGATTCCATTCTTAATTTTTAAAAACCAGTATTAATAATGTAATTTTAAAGGATACCTCAAATAAAAAAGCTGTTGACTCCCGCATCCTTGCAGTCGTCAACAGCTTTAAATCTATAATTGTAGTTTATTTTATTCTTCAGAATCTTTCCATACAAATAATGCTCCAACACTATTAATGATGTAAAAGATGTATTTACCAACGTTAGCGAAGTTTCCTTGAACTACTGCTTTTGTAAGTTGAACAATATTATATAGTAACCAGAATGGCCATTGTGTAGTTAGCTTAAATGTATTTAATCCATTACCCATTAATGAGAATGCAAATGCAATTGTAGTTATATATGCAAGAGTACTCATCTTACCATGATATCCAATGTAGTTTGTTGCATATGAGAATACAAATGAAAGAATCGCAATTGCTGTTAAAACTGTATATAATTTTGCTTTTGACATTGTATTTGGTTTATCTGTAGATTTATTCCATACATAGATCGCACCCAAATAGATTAAAAATGTTACAGGGTATGTGATAATCGCAGCTTTGTTACCCAGGATATAATCAATAACTCCTGATAATACGGCATTAATAATACCTAAGTAGTTACCAAGTTTACTTAATTTTCCTGTGAATCTTGTAGATAGCATTGAGATACCAACATTAATTACAGAAATAAGTCCAAATGGTACAAGTGCAGTCCATGGACCCCAATCAACGAATTTATCTAATCTCGTTGCTAAATAACCTGATGCAATAGCAATACTAATTACTAAAACAACCCCTAGTAAATCAAACCATTTTGATGTTGCGAATACTTTTAATTTTTGTTTCATAAAGCCTTTTATTCCTTTTTTAAATGTATCACATTAAGTTAATGTAATCTTAATTTTTTAGGTTCTTAGTAGCTTTTTTATAACGCTTACTAAAAATCTACTTTCATTATACACCAAACATTTTCCACTTTCAATCAATTTATTTTTATATTTTCATTATATTGTTATATAATATAAATATATTTTTAAAAATAAAATACTATATTAACTCTTATTTTAAACATTTATCTGATACATAAAAAAGAAAATTCTATTTTTTAGTTTCATTAAAACAATTTTATTCACCTTATAAAACTTTTCTTTTTATATCAATTTGTTTCTTATCACTTTACTTTCTAACTGATAATGATTATAATTTATAGTAGATTAAATTGAAAGTGAGTATATTTATTAATGAAGAAAAATAAATTATTTATGGCTCTAATGGCTGGTACTATCGTTATTAGCGGATGTGCTGCTAAAACTGATAAAAAAGAAGAAAACAAAACTGCTCAAGTTGATACATCTAAAGATACAAAAGAACAGCTTAAACAAGCTACTGATCTTTATAAAAAATTTGTAGAAAACCAAGTAGATACTCTACTTAAAGACACTGAAAAATTCGCTGAAACTATTAAAGCTGGAAATCTTGAAGAAGCTAAGAAACAATATCCGGTTATTCGTATGGCTTATGAACGTTCAGAACCTATCGCAGAAAGTTTTGGTGAACTAGATGTAAATATCGACTTCCGTCTTGCTGACTACTTAGAAGAAAACAAAACAGAAGAAGGATGGCGTGGATTCCACAGAATTGAAAAAATTATGTGGGAACAAAATACTACTAAAGGTACTGAAGAATACGCAGACCAACTAATAAAAGATATTAAAGAATTAAAAGCTAAAGTTGCTACTGTTGAAGTTACTCCAGACTTAATGGTAACTGGTGCTGTGGACCTACTTAATGAAGTTGCAACGCAAAAAATTACAGGAGAAGAAGAAATTTACTCTCACACTGACCTTTACGACTTCAAAGCTAATATCGAAGGTGCTGAAGAAATTTTCAAAATCTTTAAACCTCTAATCGAGAAAAAAGATAACAAATTAGCTAGTGATTTAACTGAAAAATTTGCTACAATAAATAGCTTATTAAACAAGTATAAAACTGATGAAAAACACTATAAACTGTACACTGACTTAACTAAAGAAAATACTAAAGAACTTTCTGAAGCAGTAACAAAATTAGGAGAACCACTTTCTCAAATGGGTGTAATTTTAGACGAAGAGGCTAAGTAATATGGAAGAATCTGGTAAAAAATGGATTGACAAAAAAATAACAAGACGTGATTTCCTAAAAAAAGCAGGAATAACTGGAGCAGGTGCGGTTGTTGGAGCTTCTGCACTTGGTGGATTTTTCGCAAACAAAGCTGAGAATAACAGAGCTATAGCTGATGGAGAAGAAAAAATCACATTCTATGGTAAACACCAAGCTGGAATTACTACTCTTATGCAAAAATGTGTTTATTTTGTCGTACTAGATTTACACTCAACTAAGCGTGATGATGTAATCGACATGTTTAAGCAATGGACTAAATATAGTGAAAAATTAATGAACGGTGAACTAGTTGAACCCGCCCTTAAAAACCATTATTTACCACCAAAAGATACTGGAGAAACGGTAGGGTTAAATCCCTATCGTTTAACTCTGACATTTGGAGTAAGTCCAAGTTTCTTAAAAAAAATGAACTTAGAGAATAAAAGTCTTGAAGAATTTAAAGACTTACCTCCTTTCGCTAGAGAACAATTAAAAGAAAAATATACAGGTGGAGATATTTGTATTCAAGCTTGTGCAGATGATGAACAGGTAGCCTTCCATGCAGTACGTAACCTAGTTAGAAAGGCTCGTTCTACTGTAACTATGAAGTGGAGCCAATCTGGTTTTGCTGCTATCGGTAATCGTCTTGAAACACCGCGTAACCTATTTGGGTTTAAAGACGGTACTGCTAATGCAACTAAAGAAGACCAATTTGATAAAATTGTTTGGTGTGATAAAGACAACTGGATGAAAGATGGTAGCTACATGGCTGTTAGACGTATTCAAATGCACCTTGAGACATGGGATAGAACAAGTTTAAATGAACAAGAAAATACTTTTGGAAGATATAAAGATAGCGGTGCTCCTTTCGGTGAAACTGATGAATTCGCCCCAATTGATCTTAATAAAAAAGGATCAGATGGGAAACCTTTAATTCCTGTAACTTCCCACGTCCACTTAGCACATAAACCTGGTGTAGAATTATTAAGACGTTCTTATTCTTATTCAGACGGTATAAATGAGACTACAGGACAATTCGACTCTGGTTTACTATTTATCTCTTTCCAAAAAGATCCAAAACAATTTATTACTATTCAAAATAGCTTAGGAAATGAAGATAAGATGAATGAATACATAACTCACATCGGAAGCGGTCTATTCGCATGTTTTGGCGGAATTAAGGAGGGTGAATATATTGGCAAAAAACTATTTGACTAAGATTATTTTAGCTTTTATAGTACTTTTTAGTTTTAGTTCACCATTTCTAAAAAATATCGTAGCAAAAGAATCATATAGTAATCTTTTTATAAAAATTACCGATGCTAATACTGCAATAAAAAATAATGAACAAGACAAAGCTAAAAAATTAATTGAAGAATTTAAAGCAGAATTTGAAACAACGAAGAATTCAGATTCTGAAGCTGGAAAAAAAGTTAAACAAACATTAAAATCAAATGATATTAATGAAGAGCAACTTAGAGAATTATCAACTGCTCTACTTGCTTTTGAAAATGAACAAAATCCTTTAGACGTCGAAGCAGAGAAAAAAGCTTTTAAAACAAAACTTTATCCTGCATTTGATAAATTAGAAAAAGCAATCAACACTAAAGATGTTGAAACTATGAAAGCAGAATATGTTAAATATAATGCTGCTTGGGTTCGTAACGAAGGTATCGTAAGAACACTTGAACCTGCTTACTACGGAAAAGTAGAAACAACAATGTCATTTCTACGTAGTTCTATGGAAGTTGAGCCTTATGACTATCAAACTACAAAGTTATATTTAACAGATTTAAAAACTCACCTAGATGATTTTCTTGCTGGGAAAAAACTAGAACAAAATTCAGAAGTTAAGACGCTTGATCAAGGGATAAAACTTCTTGAAGATAGTCTTACAGCCTTTAAAGAAGGTAACAAAGCCCAAGGTTCACAGAAAATGAAGAAATTCATTGAAGTTTGGCCTATTATTGAAGGTGAAGTACGTACACGTAACGCTTTACTATATACAAAAGTAGAGAGCGAAACTCCTATCATTATGGTTAAGGGTAGTGAAGAAAAGTATCAAAACCAGCTTAAAAACTTAATCTCAGAGCTTTCTAAAATTGATACTAAATCTAACTATACTGCTATAGATTCTATGCTGATTTTACTTCGAGAAGGTATTGAAGCATTAATAATCGTCTTATCTTTAGCAAGTGCATTAAAAGCTGCGAAACAGAAAAAAGGATTAATCTGGATTTATGCAGGTGCCTTAGTAGGTATTTTTTCTAGTATACTAGCAGCCGTTATTTTAAAATACTCATTCCCTGCTCTATCATCTGGTACTAACCGTGAAATCATCGAAGGGGTTGTTGGTATCTTTGCTGTAATCATGATGATAGGTATTGGAATCTGGCTACATAGTAAGAGTTCTGTTAAAGCATGGAAGAAATATATGGATACAAAGTTAAATCTAGTACTTTCTACTGGAAGCTTTGTTTCTATGTTTACACTTAGCTTCCTGGCAGTATTCCGTGAAGGGGCAGAAACTATTTTATTTTATGCTGGTATTATGCCATTAATCACTACAGCTAACCTACTAATCGGTATAGCACTTGCTATTGTCGCTTTAATAATTATCGGTATAATCATGGTTAAAGCTTCTGGAAAATTACCTATTAGTAAAGTATTCCTAGTATTATCTTGGTTAATATACATTCTAGGATTCAAAATGCTTGGAGTAAGTATACATGCTTTGCAAATAACTGACATCCTATCAAATCACATTATAGATTATCTACCTACTATCGAAATTTTAGGAATTTATCCTAGTTTTGAAGTAGTAATAGCTCAACTAATTTACATTATTGTTGTAGCCATTAGTATATTCTATGAAAAATCTAAAAATAAATAGGTAACTAACGATGAAATATGGAGATAAAGTTTCTACCGTGGATCATCTAACCGAACTTAGAAAGAGACTAATACTAAGCCTTGTGTTTTTTATTGTCTCTTTCATAGTTAGTTTATTATGGTCAGCGGATATTTATAAATTTTTAACTAGTAATTTTAATAATAAATTGATTGTTCTTGGACCTAATGATATACTATGGATATATCTAACTCTTGCAGGACTTTGTGCATTCACATTTTCAATACCATTTATTTGTTATCAAATATGGGCATTTATAAAACCTGCATTGGAAGAAAGAGAAGCTCGTGCATTACTAGCTTATATACCAGCGGTATTCATTTGTTTTTCAGTAGGATTAGCTTTCGGGTTCTTTCTAGTAACTCCTGCTATCTTAAATGTACTTCTTTCTATAGGAGATGATTTATTCAATACTCAATTAACAGCTCAAAACTATCTATCATTCGTCATTAATACGACAATACCGATAGCGATACTTTTTGAGTTTCCTGTTATTGTTGCATTCCTAACATCATTAGGTATATTAACACCTACCTTCTTAACTAGGAATAGAAGATATGCATATTTTATACTAATTGTAATAGCAGTAGTAATTACGCCTGCTGACTTTATTAGTGATATCGTTATGTCAATACCATTAATATTAATTTATGAAATTAGCATTATTATTAGTAAGTATATTTACAACAAAAGAGGTGAAAAGTAATGGGATTTTTACGTGATATAGGAGCACCTGGAGTTATAGTACTTATTATAGCCGCTCTAATAATCTTTGGTCCTAAACGTCTACCTGAACTTGGAGAATCAATCGGAAAAATGTTCACATCATTTAAAAAATCAATTTCAGGACTTACAGAAGAGGAAAACTCAGATAAAAAAGACGAAAAAAAAGATAACTAGGAAAAGACTTTACAATATGTTTTTTGTACCGACCCCAAAAAGTTAGACTAAAAAATCTAACTTTTTGGAGGTCGGTATTTTTATGACTAAATATAATTTTGAATTTAAAAAGAAAGTCGTACTAGAGTATATAAATGAAAACATAAGCA
>NZ_JBSMTP010000013.1:0-33419 GCF_053758945.1 Gemella parahaemolysans | reverse complement strand
TACATGAATTATATAAAAAATTAAAGTTTGAGAGATATGTAAATTTTGAATTCTACAAAACAGATGTTTTCGAGAACTTTTACAAAGGGACGTTTGAGAGATATGTAAATTTTGAATTCTACAAAACCTTAATGAGATGAATGAAAGATTAAATAAACGTTTGAGAGATATGTAAATTTTGAATTCTACAAAACATCCATTTTTTTAGTTTTATCTAAAAACAGTTTGAGAGATATGTAAATTTTGAATTCTACAAAACCGCAAGAAATACAAAAGATTAAATATTTAGGTTTGAGAGATATGTAAATTTTGAATTCTACAAAACAAAATTACATGAATTATATAAAAAATTAAAGTTTGAGAGATATGTAAATTTTGAATTCTACAAAACAGATGTTTTCGAGAACTTTTACAAAGGGACGTTTGAGAGATATGTAAATTTTGAATTCTACAAAACGTTTATATCAATTTACCGTTGAAGGATACGTTTGAGAGATATGTAAATTTTGAATTCTACAAAACGTATGCTAATTGTTAGTAATATCGAGTGGGTTTGAGAGATATGTAAATTTTGAATTCTACAAAACTCCATACAAAGCTATCCACGTCTTGTCGCGGTTTGAGAGATATGTAAATTTTGAATTCTACAAAACAAATAATGATTAATAGAGTAATAACATTTGTTTGAGAGATATGTAAATTTTGAATTCTACAAAACCATTACACTAATGCAATATCAAGCCGGTGCGTTTGAGAGATATGTAAATTTTGAATTCTTCAAAACGATAAGAAGAAGCTAACATTAATCTTAAAGTTTGAGAGATATGTAAATTTTGCTTTCTACTAAACTCAAATTGGTGAATCTTATCTAATAGAATAGTTTGAGAGATATGTAAATTTTGCTTTCTACTAAAAGGGGTACGTAGTAATGCGTTTGAGAGATATGTAAGTTTTGATTTCCACTAAACTGATTTTAGTGAACAAACTAATAAATGGTTGTTTGAGAGATATGTAAATTTTGATTTCTACTAAACAGTTAGTTTTTTACTATTTGTCAACTTATCATTTGAGAAATGTGTAAATGTTTTATTTTTAACAATGTTCTACTTTTTAAAATAAAAGGGGAAATGTTTGAGAGATATGTAAATTTTGAATATATAGTAAGACTATTGATGAAATAATGCTATGTGTTATTTGATTTATAGTCTTATTTTGTTTACATAAACGTAGAGGCTGTAAAAAAGCATTTACGTTAATCTTCAAATAAACGTAAACGCTCTTTAACATTCTCTTACTTCGTTATCTCCTCAATTATTGTCTCTAGTTTCATAGAGCGACTTGCTTTGAATAAGATAACTTCGTTTTTGTGTTTGTTATTTTTTAAATATTCACTAACTTCTGCTGTAGTAGGGAAGTGTAGTGTTTTTATTTTGTCATTTTTTATTTGTTTAGTAATATTTTCTGCTAGTTCGCCAACACTGATTACTAAGTCGATATCGTTTGTGTTATCAGAAATATACTCTCCAACTTCACCATGATAGTTAACTTCGTTAGGTCCTAGTTCGAACATGCTTCCTAATACAAGTGTTTTATAATCGAAGTCGTCGTAACTACTTACTACATCAACACCAGCTTTCATAGAAGTAGGGCTAGCGTTATATGCATCGTTGATTATTAGTGAATCCTCTTTGTAAGGGATACTTTGTAGACGCATACCTGTGATTTCCACAGTATTTTCAATAGCTTTACGGATTTCTTCGTTAGTTAATCCGATTTTACTAGCGATAGCTGTCGCGAACATAATGTTATATAAATTGTGTTTTCCTTTTAATTTTGTAAAGTATTGTTCGTCACTTATATTAAGTTTGAAATCAATTTTGTCACGTGTAATTGTGTAGTTTTCTAATATAATATCGTTATAGCTATTTTCACCACATGATGTTGCGTTGATATCTGAAGAATCTACTAATGTTTTTAGAAGAACTTCATCTCCGTTATAGACGAAGTATCCGTCTTTCTTCATGCCATTAGTAATTTCGAATTTAGCCTTAGCAATCCCTTCACGTGATTTGAAGAATTCAATATGACTCTCACCAATATTAGTAATTACAGTATAATCAGGTTCAACCAATTTAGATAGGAAGTCGAGTTGCCCAAAGCCATCAGCACCCATTTCAAGAACTAGTATTTCACTATCTTCAGGTGCAGCAAGAATAGTAATTGGTACACCAAGTTCATTGTTAAAGTTTCCTTGTGTTTTATGAACTTTATATTTTGTTGATAGTACACTAGTAATAATATCTTTTGTAGTAGTTTTTCCATTACTACCTGTGATTACAATAGTTTTAGCATTTAAACTTTCTAAATAGTGTTTTGCTAGAGTTTGAATTGCTTCGTAACTATCATTAACGTAGATAATATTATTATCAGAAACAAAGTCATCTTTTAATGATAGACTTGCTACAGCACCTTTTTCAAAGGCGCTCTCTATATAATTATGTCCATCTACATTTTCACCTAAAAAGGGGATAAATAAGTCGCCTTGTTTAACTTTTCTACTATCAATAGCGATACCAGTAATTTCTACATTACTAGTGATACTTGCTTTTTTTGCATTTAATATTTTTTCTAAATCTGTAACTAAATATTTCATGGTTAATCCTATTCTTCAGTTAATAAGTTTTTACGATCTTCGTAGCGCTCTACAGCTAATTTGAATAGTTCTTCGATAATTTCTGAATAACTCACGTTCATATTTGCCCATAAAGAAGGGAACATTGAGAATGGAGTGAATCCAGGCATTGTATTTACTTCATTGATAAAGATTTCTCCTTCTCTAGTGTAGAAGAAGTCAGCACGTACTAATCCTGATCCACTGATTGCGCGGAATGCAGTTGATGCCATTTCTCTAAATTTAGGATATAAAGTAGTGTCGATTGGTGCTGGAATATCCATACGTGATTGTCCATCTGTGTACTTAGTTTCGTAATCGTAAAAATCGGTAGTAGAGATATTTACGATTTCACCTGGGTCTGTAGTCTTAACTTCATTGTAACCAAGAACCGCAACTTCGATTTCCTTAGCACCGACAGCACCTTGTTCAACAACGATTTTTTTGTCGAATTTAAGAGCTTCTTCGATACCTTTTACTAATTCAGCTTCATCGTTACAACGGCTAATACCAACTGAAGAACCTAAGTTTGCAGGTTTAACGAACACAGGATATTTAAGATTTTCATTGATTTCAGAGATAAGAGTTTCTTTTTTATTTTTCCAAGTATATTCGATAAAGTGAACGTATGGAAGTTGTGGAAGGTCATAAGCAGCGAATAATTGTTTCATAATTACTTTATCCATACCGGCTGCACTTGAAAGTACGTTGTTACCAACATATGCGATGTCCATAATTTCTAGTAAACCTTGAATTGTTCCGTCTTCACCATTTGGTCCATGAAGAACAGGGAAGACGATATCGAATTTACGGCCATCTTCAAATAATAATCCACTGATATCATTGTCAAAGTTAGAAAAAACTAAATCATGTTGATCAGTTACTTCTGATGTGATTTTTTCACCACGTGCCCAGTTACCTTCTAATGATATAAAGATAGGGAATACGTTGTATTTTTCTTTATCTATTGCATTAATAATTGATTTCGCTGTTAAAAGTGATACTGAGTGTTCCGCACTTTTACCACCGTATACAATTCCAATATTTTGTTTTGTCATGTTTAAATCTCCTAAGAAATAAAAATTGTTTTTATTTTTAATTATAATGTATAAATTTCAATATACATATATTTTAATTTAGTTATGATCGGAATTTATTGAATACGATACAAAACTAATATATCTTATTATATCATAAAAACTTAAAAGTAGAATAAATTTGTAAGGTTTAATAGAATAAATTTTATAAAAAGTAAAATCTGAAAAAATATAGAAGCAACGGATTATTATTAGTAAAAATAATGTAGTTGCTTCTATAAGTTTATATCCTATAGTTTATATTTCTCTTTTAGTTCTGCGATAGTATCACGTAATTTTGCAGCTTGTTCGAATTCGAATTTTTCTGCAGCAGCGAACATTTGTTGTTCTAATTCTGCTAAGTGTTCTTCAATATTATCATCGTTGATATTTGCAGTTTCTTCAAGTTCAAGAATTTCTTCATCGTTAGCGACTTCTTTCTTAGCACTGATAGAATCACGAATATCTTTAATAATAGTTTGTGGGGTAATACCATGTTCCTCGTTATAAGCCATTTGAATTTCACGACGACGGTTTGTCTCATCAATCGCTTTTCTCATACTTCTAGTAATATTATCTGCATACATGATTACGCGACCATTCGCATTACGTGCAGCACGTCCAATTGTTTGAAGAAGGGCTTTATCTCCGCGTAAAAATCCTTCTTTATCTGCATCTAAAATAGCCACAAGTGAAACTTCAGGAATGTCTAGACCTTCACGTAGTAAGTTAATTCCAATAAGAATATCGAATTTACCAAGTCGAAGATTCCTAATTATCTCTGTACGTTCTAATGTTTTAATATCAGAGTGTAGATATTCTACTTTTAAACCATTTTCTTTCAGGTAAGCTGTTAGAGATTCTGCCATTTTCTTCGTTAAGGTAGTGATAAGTACACGTTCTCCTTTAGCGATAATCTTCTCAGCTTCTTTAGTAATATCGAATACTTGGTCACTAACAGGTCGAATATCGATAATCGGATCTAGTAGACCTGTAGGACGGATGATTTGTTCAGTTATTTTTGTGCTGTTTTCTAATTCATAGTCTCCAGGTGTGGCTGAAACGAAAATAGCTTGATTAAGTTTTTTCTCGAATTCTTCGAAGTTTAAAGGTCGGTTATCCAGAGCTGTTGGTAATCTGAATCCATAATCAACAAGTACTTGTTTACGAGCTCTATCTCCGTTGAACATACCACGAACCTGAGGAAGGGTAACATGCGATTCATCGACTACCAGTAACCAATCCTCTGGGAAGTAATCTAGTAGTGTGTATGGAGTACTACCAGGCTCACGAAGTGTAAGATGAAGAGAGTAGTTCTCTATCCCTGAACAGAATCCCATTTCTTCCATCATTTCAAGGTCATAGTTAGTACGTTGTTCAAGACGTTGTGCTTCTAGAAGTTTATTTTCCATATTTAAAACTTTTAATCTTTCTTCTAGTTCAGCTCGTATTCTCTTAATCGCTTCTTTAGTTTTTTTATCACCAGCAACGAAGTGACTGGCAGGATATATTGCGATATGTTCAAGTTCACTTAGTACTTCGCCAGTTAAAGGATTAATCTCACGAATACGATCGACTTCATCACCGAACATCTCTATACGAACAGAGTTTTCACTACGAGAAGCTGGGAAGATTTCAATAACATCACCACGAACTCTAAAATTACCACGAGTAAACTCAATATCGTTTCTCATATATTGAATGCTGATTAGTTTTTCCATTATCTTATTACGATTAATTTCATCACCAACACGTAATGATAGTACTAGAGATGAATATTCTTCCGGTGAACCAAGACCATAAATACAGCTGACACTTGATACGATAATAACATCATCACGATCGAATAATGAAGATGTTGCACTGTGTCGTAGTTTATCAATCTCATCATTCACAGATGAATCTTTTTCTATATATGTATCTGTAGATGGAACGTATGCTTCTGGTTGGAAGTAATCATAGTATGAAACGAAGTACTCAACTCGGTTATTCGGGAAAAATTCTTTGAGTTCATTGTATAATTGTCCAGCTAATGTCTTGTTATGAGCTAGCACTAGGGTAGGTTTTCCTACATTTTTTACTATGTTAGCTATTGTAAATGTCTTACCAGTACCAGTAGCACCAAGTAATGTTTGATATTTTTCTCCGTTATTTAAACCTTCAGTAAGTTCAGCAATCGCATTAATCTGATCACCTTTAGGATCATACTTACTCTGAAGATCAAAATCAACATGTAATCTATTAATTTCCAAAAAATCCACTCCTTATATAGCTTGTTCTGTGAGTCAATAGTACAAATTAAAATAACTCACACAAAAGGTTAATTAATTCTTTCAATAAATATTATAATATAGAAAGAAAAATAGGGAAAGTGAAAGAATTTATTTAATTTTTACTAATTTGTATATATCAAGTTGAAAATATTTATAAAACATCATATTTTTAAATATTTCTACTATATTTTATTTTGCTTTTTTCAGTGTATATGATAATATAGTAGAGTATGAAAAAAGGAGGAAGTAATGGATACACAAAAAATTATATATACTTCACCGAAAAGTGAGAGAATTGATAAATTTTTACAACAGGAATTAACAGATGTTTCTAGAACAAATATCCAGAACTTAATTTCTGAAGGTTATATTAAAGTAGATGGGAATAATATTAAGACTAATTATAAATTAAAAGAAGGTAATGTTATTACTATTGATTACAAAGAACCTGAAGAATTAGACGTTGTAAAACAAGATATTCCAGTGGATATTGTCTATGAAGATAATGACTTAATCATTGTAAATAAAGCTAAAGGTATGGTTGTTCACCCATCTGTAGGACATAAAGATGGAACATTAGTTAATGCCTTATTATTCCATAGTGAACTTTCAAGTATTAATGGAACTATCAGACCTGGTATTGTTCACAGAATCGATAAAGACACATCAGGATTATTAATCGTTGCAAAAAATGATAAAGCACATGTTAAATTATCAGAAATGATCGCAAACAAAGACGTTAAGAGAAAATATTATGCTCTAGTGCACGGAAGTATTAAGCACGACTATGGAACTATTGATGCACCAATCGCTCGTAATCCGAAAGAACGAAAAGAAATGGCTATTATCGATGAAGGGAAACCCTCTATTACACACTTTAAAGTTATAGACAGATTTGAAAAATATACACTTATCGAATGTGAATTAGAGACTGGACGTACTCACCAAATTAGGGTACATATGAAATACATTAATCACCCATTAGTAGGGGATCCAGTATACGGTCCAAGAAAAACTTTAAATACAAATGGACAAGCACTTCATTCGAAAAGTATCGAATTCAATCATCCTATTACAGGTGAACATCTATACTTTGAAACAGAAATTCCAGAGTATATGGTTGAAACAATGTCTAAATTAGATAAATAGAATATCTTTAATATATCACTTCAAATGTTAGTAGTAAATACTAACTTTGGGGTGATATATTTTTAAAAAATGAGCCTGTATTAGTATAGAAGTGAGATACAAAAATATTTTTTGAAAAATTAAATAAATAAAGATTTTATAAAAAATAAGAACTTAATTGTAGAATTAAATGCTAAGATAACTATTATATTAAATATGTATACGTTATCACAAAAACCTTGTAATAGCAAAGAATAGAGAAATTAATATATTAGAATTTTGTTAATAACATACATAATTGAAAATTATTAAATAAAATAGTTTATTTTTTCCAAAAAGTGTAGTATTATAATATATATATTAGTAGTTATTTAAGGAGGACAAATAACATGGTATTAGTACCAGCAAAAGACATGCTTGTAAAAGCAAGAAAAGAAGGATATGCAGTAGGGCATTTCAACATCAATAACTTAGAATGGACAAAAGCTATTTTAGAAGCTTGTGAAGAAGCAAAAAGTCCAGTTATCTTAGGTGTAAGTGAAGGAGCAGTTAAATACATGACTGGTTTCAGAACTGTTGCAGCTATGGTTGCAGCTATGGTTGAAGAAATGAAAATCACAGTGCCTGTTGCATTACACTTAGACCACGGTTCATACGAAGGAACACAAAAAGCTATCGAAGCTGGATTTAGCTCAGTAATGTTCGACGGATCTCACTATCCATTCGAAGAAAATATTGCTAAATCTAAAGAAATGATCGCTTTAGCTCACTCTAAAGGACTATCTATCGAGTGTGAAGTTGGTTCAATCGGTGGAGAAGAAGATGGAGTTATCGGTTCTGGTGAATTAGCTGATCCAAACGAATGTAAAACAATGGCTGACTTAGGAATTGACTTCCTAGCTGCAGGTATTGGTAACATCCACGGTAAATACCCAGAAAACTGGGCTGGATTAAGCTTTGAAACATTAGAAAAAATTTCTAATATCACAGGTGGAATTCCATTAGTATTACACGGTGGTTCAGGTATCCCAACTGACCAAATCCAAAAAGCTATCTCTCTAGGAGTATCTAAAGTTAACGTTAATACTGAATGTCAATTAGCGTTTGCTGCAGCTACACGTAAATACATTGAAGAAGGTGGAGATCAAAAATCTAAAGGTTTCGACCCTCGTAAATTATTAAACCCTGGATTTGAAGCTATTAAAGCTATGGTTCACGAAAAAATCGATATCTTCGGTTCAAGAAACAAAGCATAATAACTACGCAATTTTATAAAAAAGGCTCATGCTTTGCATGGGTCTTTTGTTTATATATATTTAATAGTAAAGGAGCATTCCTATGCAACAAACAATAGATTATTTAAAAAAACTTACTAGTATAGCTTCACCTACAGGTTTCACGAGGGAAGTTTCTGATTATTTAGTGGAAGAAGTAGAGAGATTAGGATATACGGCTATTCGCACCAATAAAGGTGGAGTAAATGTAGTAGTAAAAGGTAAGAATGACAATAAACACCGTGTAGTAACAGCTCATGTAGATACATTAGGAGCGATGGTACGTGGTGTTAAAGCGGATGGTCGTTTGAAAATGGCTAAAATCGGTGGATATCCATGGAATATGATAGAAGGTGAGAACTGTCTTGTTCATGTAGCAAGTACAGGGGAAACAGTTAGTGGAACTATCTTAATTCATCAAACTAGTACTCATGTATATCGTGATGCAGGAACAGCAGAGCGTACAGAAGATAATATGGAAGTAAGACTTGATGCTAAAGTAAGAAATGAGAAAGAAACTCGTGACTTAGGTATCGACGTTGGTGACTTCATTAGTTTTGATCCTCGTACAATAATAACAGAAACAGGATTTATAAAAAGTCGTTTCTTAGATGATAAAGTCAGTGCTGCAATTTTATTAGATTTATTAAGAAAATATAAGGAAGAAAATATTCAATTACCTCATACAACTCACTTTATGTTCAGTGTATTCGAAGAAGTAGGACACGGAGCTAACTCTAATCTTCCGAAAGAAGCAGTAGAATATCTTGCGGTTGATATGGGCGCAATGGGAGATGACCAACAGACTGATGAATACACAGTATCAATCTGTGTAAAAGATGCGAGTGGTCCGTATAACTATGAGTTTCGTAATCATTTAGTTCAGCTAGCTAAAGAAAATGGTATTCAATATAAATTAGATATCTATCCATATTACGGAAGTGATGCATCTGCAGCGATGCGTGCTGGTGCAGAAGTAAAACATGCATTGTTAGGTGCCGGTATAGAATCAAGTCACTCTTATGAAAGAACGCATATCGATTCAGTAGAGGAGACATATAAAATGGTGAATGTATATCTTCAAAGTGAGTTAGTGTAAAGTATAAAAAATATTATTAAATATCAATTAGTAATTTAATAGTAGATTAATATTTATATAACTAAAAAATTCTTGCTATTGATTATAAAAAAATGACCTTAAAACATTTAAAATTTGTGTTTTAAGGTCATTATTTTTATCTTATTGATTTTAATCTTGTTGCTACTAGTGTTCCGATAGCTGCAATAATTGCTGATGCGTAAAATACGTATGAAGTACTAATATCCCATAGAGCCCCCATAATATACAGTCCTACTGCCATACTAAGTTGGAAACAGATAGCCGTATATAGATTTTGCATATCGATAATTTCTTTATTGTTGTAATCTTTATTTAGTATTAAAATAAAGGCGATATGAGCAACTGCAAAAGTAATTGCATGGAATGTCTGCATAATTGTGAAGATATAGATATTATGGAATATTGCTAAAGCTCCCCAACGAATAATTGCACAAATACCTGCGAAGACCATTAGATTTTTTGGCTTAATTCTTTTTACTATTCTCTTAGAGAATATAAAGAATATTATTTCTGCAATTACTGATACGTTAAGTATAACTCCAGAAAGCCATTTAGCTGATATGTTCATACTTTCTAAATATAATGCATTGTAGTTATTATATGCAGTATGCGAAAGTTGGTATAGAAATACAGTAATAATAAGTAAAATTGCATTTCTATCTTTCAAGACCCAACCATATAAGCTTTCTTTTTCTTTTTTTGTATTAGGTTCTTCAAAACTTAGATTTTTTACTAGTTTTGGTTGTGGTAAGAACATAAATACTAAATATAATGCAACTAAGAATATTAGTATGTAGTATAAAGCTCTATTACCAACGTAACCTAAAATTCCACCTATAATTATACCGATTACTGTAAACCCTAGTGAACCATATGTTCTAGCTTTTCCGTAGTCTATATTTTCTTCACGTAAGAATAAAGACGCTAGTCCTTCGACTAGAGGACTCACCATGAAGTAAATCATACCGAATAAGAATGTAATTAATCCAAGTACTATTTTTTCGTTGGTAAATCCATAACTCACTGCAAGGATTAATCCGATTCCTACAGACAGTTTTAAAGTAATGTCAATATTGTATTTTTTTATTAAATATGGACTTAAAAATATTCCACTAATAACCCTTGCTATATACAGCATTGAGAATATTGAACTTGCTTCTAGAACACTTAAATTTTTTACAGAAGTCAGATAAACCATCCAGAAAGGAAGGAAAGTACCTGTTACTAAAAATTGTAAAAAGTAGTTAGACGATAACCAAGTTTTTGATGACATATTTACCTCCTAATTTACGAAAAGTTGTACTAGAACTACTAAACTATTCATTAAAATATGAGCTACGATAGGCGTAATTATTCTCTTCGTTTGTAGATATAGATAAGAAAACACGAATGACATACCGATATAAACTACCATAATAGGAGAAAATCCATCGTGGGGTAGTGCAAATATAATTCCTGTTATTAGTGCAGGAATAGTGAATCTAATCCATTTTTTACTCCCAATCATTGCATCATAAAAATATCCAAATACTGCTTTTCTAAAGAACAATTCTTCCATGATTGGTCCTAGTACCGCAACATATAAAATGAAGTATGGTTTTAATTTTAAAACTTCAACAACGTTACTTGTATTTTTACTTCTAGTAGGAAAGTTAAAAAAGTTTGATAGGTATGCCAACAAACCATTCAAAATTCCTTGTAATAACATCATCGAAATAAATCCAATAATTCCTATAGCAAAAAGAGTGATAAGGTTATAGTTTGTTTTTTGTTTATCTATATCATTGGTTCCTTTTCTAGCTAAAAAACTAAGGATAAAGGTAGCAAGTAAAGATAAAAAAAGTACTATAGTAACTCGTTTATCAACACTAATGTTTCGAGGGAGTTGAAGCGGAATAATAAACACCGATAATATGTATATAATTCCACTAAGAAGTAAGTGGTTAACATTACCACGAGTTAATGAAAATCTCATAGACCCTCCTTATTAAATTTTAATCAATCTTTATTATAACATCTATAAATACTACGTACAACCTTATTGATTAAGAAAGATATATATATGTCCATTTGAAATATTAATAAAAGGTAAATAATTAAAATTTACTATTAGTAGGGAAACGTCTTCATCACATTTTTATAAATTTCACTTGAAAATTTATAAATTTAGTGATAGAATGTAAAATAAGAAAGCGAGCTGATGATGGTGAAAGTTCAGCAACAATATTGGCATTAATTACAATTTAATATTGTTAAAGTTGAGTTTTTACTAATCAGGGTGGAACCGCGGAAATTATTTCGTCCCTAGATGTGCTACGGCATGTCTAGGGCTTTTTATATTTTAAAAATTAGGAGGAAAAATAATGGAGAAAATTTTATCTCTAGCAAAAAATAGAGGATTCGTATTTCAAGGATCTGAAATCTATGGTGGATTAGCTAATACTTGGGATTACGGTCCATTAGGAATTGAATTAAAAAATAACGTAAAAAAAGCATGGTGGAAAAAATTCATTCAAGAATCACCATATAACGTAGGATTAGATGCAGCAATTTTCATGAATCCACGTACATGGGAAGCATCAGGTCACGTAGGTAACTTCAGTGATCCTATGATGGACTGTAAAGTTTGTAAATCACGTCTTCGAGCAGATAAACTTATCGAAGAATATTACTTCAATGAAAAAAATGAAGATGTAGTAGTTGATGGTCTTCCATTCGAAGAACTAGAAGCTATTATCGACCGTGAAAATATTAAATGTCCAGAGTGTGGTAGTCATGACTACACTAACATTCGTCAATTTAACCTTATGTTCAAAACTAACCAAGGTGTAGTAGAAAACTCTACAAGTCAAATTTATCTACGTCCAGAAACTGCACAAGGTATCTTCGTAAACTTCAAAAACGTTCAACGTAGTATGCGTAAAAAATTACCATTCGGTATTGGACAAATCGGTAAATCATTCCGTAACGAAATCACACCAGGTAACTTTATTTTCCGTACTCGTGAATTCGAACAAATGGAATTAGAATTCTTCTGTGAACCAGGAACAGAATTAGATTGGCACACTACATGGAAAAATAACTGTGAAAAATTCTTATTAGACTTAGGTATGACTAAAGAAAATATTCGTTTACGTGATCACGATCAAGAAGAATTATCACACTACTCTAATGCAACTACTGACATCGAGTTCAAATTCCCATTCGGTTGGGGAGAACTTTGGGGTATTGCTTCAAGAACTGACTACGACTTAAAACAACATATGGAACACTCAGGTCAAGATTTAACTTACCAAGACCTAAGCACAAATGAAAAATTCATTCCATACTGTATCGAACCATCTGTAGGGGTTGACCGTGTTCTTCTAGCGTTCTTATGTGATGCTTACAATGAAGAAGAAGTAGGGGAAAATGATACTCGTACAGTTCTTAAATTCCACCCAGCATTAGCACCTTACAAAGCTGCTGTATTACCACTTTCTAAAAAATTAAGTGATAAAGCTGTTGAAGTATATCAACAATTAGCTGCAGACTTTATGGTTGATTTTGACGAAACTGGATCAATCGGTAAGAGATATAGAAGACAAGACGAAGTTGGTACTCCATTCTGTATCACTTATGACTTCGAATCAGAAAACGATGGAATGGTAACTGTTCGTGATAGAGATACTATGGAACAAACTCGTATTCCAATCACTGAATTAAAACAATACATCGAAGAAAAAATTAAATTCTAATTAGATGAGCACTCAGAACATTAGTTCTGGGTGTTTTTTTACTTTTACTTAAATTAACTTATCTTAACAACTTAATACTACTTAAAAATAATTAAAAATACTTAAATAAACTTGAAAAAACTTAAATTCTATGTTAATATAAAAGCATAGATAATTACGCTCGGAGAAAACTTATGATTAAACATTTATTTTCGGATATGGATGGAACAGTTCTTAACAGTAATGGAGAAATTAGCGAAGTTAATATAAGTGCTATAAAGGAAAGTAGATTACCTTTTACTCTAGTATCGGCACGCTCTCCTCAAAAACTGAAAAAAACTATTGATTCGTTAGAAATTGATGGTGTACATGTATCATTTAATGGGGGATTAATTTTCGAAAAGAAAGGTAAAGATATAACAATATTGCATAGAGAACCGATTGATTTTTCATTAGCTAAAAAACTTGTGTTGGATGTAAGAAATAAATTCCCAAATACAAGTATTAGTTTATACGATGAGATGAATTGGAATACTGATAAGAAAAATGAAGGTATCTTAGTAGAATATAAAATAGTGCATGTCGATGTTAATGTTGTCGATTTTAATGAATATTTTAAAGAAGAAAAAGATATTTTTAAAGTTTCCTTTATAGAATATGATAAAGAAATCTTTGATGAAATTGCAGATTATGTAGAAAAAGAATTTTCTAAAGAGGAATTAACAATCCAAAGATCGCTTAGTGGATATTTAGAAATCACGCATTTAAATGCTAAAAAATCAAAAGGTATAGAATATATTAGTAAACTTGAAAATCTAAATAAAAATGAATTAGCTGCATTCGGTGATGGTCAAAATGATATTCCGATGTTTGAAACTGTAGGCTATTCAGTTGTTATGGATAATGCTACTGATGATGTGAAAAAGTATGCTGATTATGTTACAAAATCTAATAATGAAGATGGGGTAGCATATGCTATTAAAAATTTTGTTAAAAAGATATAAGGTGAAAAAATGTATCAAGCGCAGAGATTAGAAAAAATACTAGAATTATTAAATAAAAAAGGTCAGGTATCTGCTAAGGAAGTAGTGGAATACTTAGGAGTATCGAGGGATACGATAAGACGTGATTTTCAAATTTTAGGTGAACGCCAAGATGTCCAAAGAACTCATGGTGGATTGATATTACCTAAAGATAGAGCCAATATAAGTTCGTATAAAGAAAGACTGAGAGAATTAACACCTTCTAAGGCGCAGATAGCGTTAAAAGCACAAAGACTCTTGAAAGAAGAAGGGGTATATTTCGTAGATGCTTCTACAATAACAACAAAAATTGTTGAAGAGTTACCTAAGAATACGAAGGTTTATTCTCATTCTTTAGATGTGGCGATTACTGTAAGTGAGAAAGAAAATGTTGATTTTCACCTATTAGGTGGAGAATTTTTTAAGAAACAAAGATTTTATTATGGTAGAGATATTGATATTTTAAAATCTATTAGTTTTGACATAGTATTTACGGGTGCGGCAGGTATTAAGGGAGGCTTAATAACATTAGATGATTATGAAGATGTAGTTGTAAAAAAATTAGCGTTAGAAAATGCGAAAATTAAAGTCCTAGTTGCAGAAATATCAAAATTTGATAAAGATGCAAATTTTATACTCGATGAAATAAGTAATTTTGATTATTTTATCACCGATAAGAAACCATCAGATGAAATAATGGAATTATTAGGTAAAGATATTCAAATAATATATTAACTATGTCCTTATAAATTTATTTTTAATTATTATGACGTGTATAAAATTAATTTATTAGGGGAATATCGGAATCAACTTTTATGTATTTAAGGGTTGATTCTTTTTTGTATGAAAAATTTAATAAAAGTTAACGAGCAGACAGATGATATTATTTTACTTGGCAAGAAGAGAGAATGTCTGTTTTTATTATGTGAGCTAAGGTTTTTATAGAGAATTCATCAATTAAAGTTCTTAATTTACATATAAAATATTGAAATTATTTTAAAATATCCGATTTTCATTATATTTATGCTTGATTAATATTTTAACTAGTAGTATAATTTAAAATATAGGCGTACGATGAAATATTTTTATGTAAATATAACAGTAAAAAACGTACATTTAAAATGAAAAAGGAGCTTAAAGTATGAAAGTTGCGGTGATTATGGGTTCGAAGTCGGATTATACAACGATGGAAGAAACTTGTAAGTTGTTGGAAGAATTTGAAATTCCTTTTGATAAGAAAGTAGTGAGTGCGCATAGAACACCTGATTTATTAGTAGAATTCTCAAAGAATGCGAAAGCTAATGGTTATTCGTTAATCATAGCGGCAGCAGGAGGAGCAGCACATCTTCCGGGTATGGTTGCTTCTATGACGACATTACCAGTCATTGGGGTTCCGATTAAATCAAGCGTATTGAGTGGAGTCGATTCATTGTATTCAATTGTTCAGATGCCTGCAGGTGTTCCAGTTTTAACTATGGCAATAGGTGTAGCTGGAGCAAAAAATGCGGCTATAAGTGCTTTATCGATACTAGGGATTACTAATGAAAAGTATGCTGCTAAGTACGAACGATTCAAAAAAGAACAAGAAAGAATAGTATTGGAAGAGATGAAACTATGATTAAGACAATATTACCAGGAAAAACTATTGGAATAATTGGTGGTGGTCAACTGGGAAGAATGCTCGCAATGAGTGCCAAAGAGATGGGCTATAAAATTGCTGTTCTAGATCCTAGTGACAGTTGTTGTGCGAAGATTTTCAGTGATATTTTTATTCAAGCGGAGTTCAACGATTTCGCAAGTGTTGAAAAGTTATGTTCAGCATCTGATATTATTACTTTTGAATTTGAGAATATTGATGCCGCTTCTTTAGAAAAACTTGAGAAAAAGTATAACATTGTCCAAAGTGCAGAAGTGTTAAGAACTACTCAACATAGATATTATGAAAAAGAATTTGCTAGAAAACTAGACATTCCAACAGTAGACTATATATATGTTGAAGAAGATACAGATGTAGAAATAGCTAAACCATATTTAATGAAAACTGTACGTTTTGGTTATGATGGAAAAGGTCAGAAAAAAATAAGCTCTAGTGAAGAAGTAGAAACACACACTTTATTAGAAGAGTTCGTTAAACTGGATAAAGAAATTTCGGTGGTTGCGGTTAAAGATAAAGACGAGGTTAATATCGTTGCAGTAGTAGAAAATGAACATAGAAATAATATTCTATATCGTTCGAAAGTACCAACTACAGCAACTAAAGAACAAGAGAATCTAGCTATTGAGTACACGAAAAGAATTCTTAGTGGTTTTGATTATTATGGAGTGCTTACTGTTGAGTTCTTTATAAGTGAAGGTAAGGTTATTTTTAATGAAATAGCACCACGAGTTCACAATTCAGGCCATATAACGATGCAAAGTGCAACGAAGAGTCAATTTAGAGCTCATATTGAAGCTATATGCGGCTTAAAAGTAGGTAAGATAGAGAACAAAGAAACGACACTTTATAATATACTTGGTCAAGATTTAGAGTATTTTATAGATGTGTATAAAAATAATGGTGGGTACTTACACTTATATGAAAAAGAACCACACCAAGATAGAAAAATAGGACATATTAATTTTTACGGTGATGTAATTTTAGGAGGAGAACATGACTAATAAACGAATTTTTGTAAAAAAACGCAATGGATACAATAAGGAAGAATTACAGCTAAGAGATAATCTAAACTTAGAGTTTAATCTAGGTCTTGACTCTGTGGAGTTGTATGTAATTTATGATGTCTTTAATATTGATGAAGAAACTTATGAACTAGCTAAAACTTCTGTGTTTTCTGAGATTGTTGTCGATGAAGTGTTCGAAGATATTGAGCTTAACGATGGGAAGTACTTCGCTTATGAAGTGTTACCTGCTCAATACGATCAAAGAGCTGACAGCGCAAAAGAAAGCATAAGATTGCTTAACTCAAAAAGTAAAGCAACTGTAAGAAGTGGTAAGCTAGTTCTTTTTAATAAGCAACTTACAGATGAACAATTAAATCTTGTAGAAAGTTATTTAGTAAATCCTATTGAAGCACGTAAAAAAGATTTATCAATTCTTGACTTTACACTAGATTCTACTCCAAAACCACTAAAAGATTTAGCTGGATTTTTACAGTTTGATAAAGAGGCGTTACTTGGTCTAAAAAAAGAATTTTCTCTAGCGATGAATATAGAAGACTTAGTATTTATTCAAGATTATTTCAAAAAGGAAGGTCGCGTACCAACTGAAACTGAAATCTACGTATTAGACTGTTACTGGAGTGACCACTGCCGACACACTACATTTGAAACTGTGTTGGATGAAGTTAAAATTGAGTCAGAACTTTTCCAAAAAGAGATGCAAGATGCATTTGATTATTACTTAAACGTCCGTGATGAACTTGATCGTAATGATAAACATATTACTCTTATGGATATGGCGAGTATTATCGGTAAATACCATGTAAAAGTATTAAAAGATGAAAATATTGAAGTAAGTGAAGAAATTAATGCATGTTCATTCTTTACTACTATAGAGAATAATGGCGAAAAAGAACGTTGGTTAATCCAATTCAAAAATGAAACTCATAATC
The DNA here is from genome assembly GCF_053758945.1 of Gemella parahaemolysans. NCBI lineage: Bacteria > Bacillati > Bacillota > Bacilli > Caryophanales > Gemellaceae > Gemella > Gemella parahaemolysans. The sequence goes on along the minus strand of NZ_JBSMTP010000013.1, from coordinate 15,528 downwards.
ATCCAAGTGAAATCGAACCATTCGGGGGAGCTAGTACTTGTATAGGAGGAGCAATTAGGGATCCACTATCAGGACGTAGTTATGTATATCAAGCTATGCGTATTTCAGGAAGTGGTAATGTATTACAAAAACGTGAAGATACTTTAAAACACAAACTTCCTCAAGTAGATATAGCTAAAGGAACTGCACACGGTAACTCATCATATGGTAACCAGATTGGCCTTGCGACTACTTTTGTTCGTGAATTATACGATGATAGTTATGTAGCTAAGCATATGGAAGTTGGTGCTGTAGTCGGAGCTGTTAAGGACGGAGATTATAAACGTGAAACTCTTGTCGATGGTGATATCGTTGTAATGATAGGTGGTAGAACTGGTCGTGATGGTATTCAAGGTGCAAGTGGTTCAAGTGTAGAACATACTAACGATTCATTAAATACTATGTCTAGCCAAGTTCAAAAAGGTAATGCTCCAGAAGAACGTAAGTTACAACGTTTATTTAGAAAACCAGAAGTTACAAGACTTATAAAAAAATGTAATGACTTCGGTGCTGGTGGTGTTTGTGTAGCTATCGGTGAACTTTCTGACGGTATTGAAATTCATTTAGAAAAAGTTCTTACTAAATATCAAGGTTTAAATGCGACAGAACTTGCTACTAGTGAATCTCAAGAACGTATGGCAGTAGCGATAGATAAAAAAGACTACGATGTATTTGTTCGTGAATGTGAGAAAGAAAATATTGAATACGCTCATGTAGCTACGGTAACTAATAGACGTCGCTTAGAGATGTATTACAACGATGAGAAAGTTGTTGATATGAGTGCTGATTTCTTAGAAACAAGTGGTGTTCGTCAAAGGTCATCAGTTACGATGAAAGATAATACTGCCGCTAATCCATTCTTAAATAAAGAAGTTACTCGTGAAAATATCTTAAGTGAGTTAGGTGAGTTAAATGTAACTTGTCAAAAAGGTCTAGCACAAAAATTCGACTCGTCAATTGGTGTAACTACAGTTCTTATGCCTTTTGCTGGTAAACATAAACTTACACCAGTTCAAGCAAGTGTTCAAGCCTTACCAACATTACATACAACAAGTGATACAGCGACAATCTTAACTTATGGATTTATTCCAAAAATTTCTTACTACTCACCATTCCTTTCATCTATTTATGCGGTGTTAGAATCAGTAGCAAAAGTTTACGCAGTAGGTGGAAATAAAGATAGCTTATACTTCTCATTCCAAGAATACTTCGAAAAACTAGGTACTGATAGTACTAAATGGGGTAAAGTTACTCAAAGTTTATTAGGAAGTATTTATGCTCAAAAAGAAATTGGTAGACCAAGTATTGGTGGTAAAGATAGTATGTCAGGTACTTTCAATGACTTAAATGTAGTTGAAACATTAATTTCATTCGCTTGTACACCTGTAAAAATAGCTGATGTAATAACTCCTGAATTGAAAAAAGTTGGTAATAAATTATACTATGTGCCTGTAGAAAAAGATGAAAAAGGATATCCAGATATTAAGAAAACTTTAGAAAATTATGAACTTGTTCATAAGTATATTAAAGAAGGTAAGATAGTATCTGCCTATGTCCAAGAAGAAGGAAGCATTGCCGCTTCGTTAGTGAAAATGTCACTTGGTAATGATCTTGGTTTTGAAGTTGAAAAAGAAAACATTCTTAACTTTGATCCAGCGTCTCTTGTAGTAGAAGCAACGGTAGAACTACCGTTTGAAAAATTAGGAAAAGTTAGTGAAAGAATTATAATTAATAACGAAGTGTTTATGCATAAAGATATTTACGAAGCATACACAAAAACACTAAATAAAGTTTATCCATTATATCAAAATGAAGATAAAGGAAATGTTGAAAATCTTCATACAGAATATAAAGAGAAAAAATATTATCCAGAATATGTAGAAGATGTAAAAGTAGTTATTCCAGTATTCCCTGGTACAAACTGTGAGTACGATAGTGAAAAAGCCTTCTTAGAAGCGGGTGCTACACCTATTACAGTAGTTATTAGAAATACACGTGAAAATGATATTGAGCAATCAATAGAAGAATTCACAAAAGCTATTGAAGAATCTCATATAATTATGTTCCCTGGAGGATTCTCTAGTGGGGATGAACCAGACGGAAGTGCTAAATATATTGTAAACTTCTTAAAAAATGAAAAAGTTAAAGATACGATTCATAGACACCTTGCTCAGAAAAAATTAATCTTAGGTGTGTGTAATGGATTCCAAGCATTGCTTAAATCAGGGTTGCTACCTTATGGTGAGGTTAGAGAGTTGGCAGAAGATGACCTAACACTATACAGAAATGATAGTTATGAGCATATTTCAACTACAGCCTTTACTCGTGTAGCTAATACTAACTCTCCATGGTTACAAGATTTTAATATCGGAGATCAACATGAAGTAGTGTTCAGTCATGGTGAAGGTAAAGTTGTAGGACTTAATATTAACAAATTTAAACATCTTGTTGCTTTCCAATATAGTGATTTCGATGGCAATGCTACATTAAATGGTCGCTTCAATCCTAACGGCTCAGTTCTAGCTACTGAAGGATTAGTTAGTGAAGATGGGCTTATCCTAGGAAAAATGGGGCATAGTGAAAGATACGGAGCTACATTATATAAAACAAATACAATTAAAGTAAAACAAGATATATTCAAAAATGGAGTGAACTACTTCAAAGGGGGAAGAAAATAATGAAACTTTTATACGAAGGAAAAGCTAAACAACTGTTCGAATGTGAAAATAATGATGAGATTTATGTGCATTATAAAAATAGTGCTACTGCCTTTAATGGTGTGAAAAAAGAAGAATTTGAAGGTAAAGGAGTATTCAATAATACAATTACTTCACTAATCTTTGAATACCTAGAAAAACAAGGTGTAAAAACTCACTTTATTAGAAAAGTCAATGAAACAGATCAGATTTGTAAGCACGTTACTATTATTCCTTTAGAAGTAATTGTTCGTAATATAGTAGCTGGTTCTATGGCAAAAAAATATGGACTTGAAGAAGGGAAAAAATTAAAAAAACCAGTCTTTGAGTTAAGTTATAAAAATGATGAACTAAATGATCCGCTAATTAACAATGATCATGCAGTGGCATTAGAAATCGTTACAGAAGAAGAGTTAGAAAACATCAGAACCCAAGCTTTAAAAATCAACGAACTACTACAAAAATTGTACTTGGCTGCAAACTTAGTACTAGTTGACTTCAAAATTGAATTCGGAAAAACTAAAGACGGTGAAATAATTCTAGCTGATGAAATTTCTCCAGATACGTGTCGTCTTTGGGATAAAGATACAAATGAGAAATTAGATAAAGACAGATTTAGAAGAGATTTAGGTTCTGTAATGGAAGCTTATGAAGAAGTTTTAAGGAGATTAAAAAATGCGTAGTCTTAATGAAGAATGTGGAGTATTTGGTATTTGGGGACATCCTGAAGCAAGCAATGTGACTTACTTTGGGTTACATAGTCTACAACATAGAGGTCAAGAAGGAGCAGGAATAGTTTCTAAAGAGGGGACTAAATTAAGAGGACATCGTGACCTAGGGTTAGTGTCAGAAGTATTTCGAGATAAGGAAAAACTAGAAAGATTAGTAGGTAATAGCGCTATTGGTCATGTTAGATATGCGACTAGCGGTAGCAATAGTATCCAAAATATCCAACCATTTCTATTTCATTTCTACGACATGAGTGTTGGTATTTGTCATAACGGTAACTTAATTAATGCTAAAACTCTAAGAAAAGAATTAGAACAACAAGGTGCAATATTCCATTCTTCTTCAGACACGGAAGTACTTATTCATCTTATTAGAAGAAGCAAAAAAGAAAACTTTAAAGAGCAGCTTAAAGAAAGTCTTAATATTATAAAAGGTGGATTTACATATCTTGTATTAACTGAAAGAACCCTTTACGGTGCGGTAGATCCAAATAGCTTTAGACCTTTAGCTATAGGTAAGATGAAAAATGGAGCATACGTAGCGGCAAGTGAGACTTGTGCATTGGATATAGTAGGAGCAGAGTTTGTTTGTAATGTAGGTGCTGGAGAGCTAGTCACTATTAACGATAAAGGCATTAGAATAGAAAAATATACTGAAGACACACAAGTATCTATAGCTGCGATGGAATATGTATATTTCGCTAGACCTGATTCGAATATAGCGGGTATTAACGTGCATAGTGCTAGAAAAAGAACAGGACGTACGCTTGCTAAAGAACAACCTACACCAGATGCAGATATGGTAATTGGGGTACCTAACTCATCTTTATCAGCGGCGAGTGGATACGCAGAAGAAAGTGGACTTCCTTATGAAATGGGACTAATTAAAAATCAATATGTAGCTCGTACATTTATTCAACCTACTCAAGAACTTCGTGAACAAGGAGTAAGAATGAAACTATCTGCGGTTAGAGGTGTCGTACAAGGTAAGAGTATCGTCTTAGTCGATGATTCGATAGTTAGAGGTACTACTAGTAAAAGAATAGTGAAAATGTTAAAAGAAGCGGGAGCAAGAGAAGTACACGTAAGAATCGCATGTCCACCGATATTATTCCCTAGTTTTTATGGTATAGATATTTCTACTACGGAAGAACTTATTTCAGCTAATAAAACAACTAAGGAAATCTGTGAAATTATTGGAGCTGATTCACTAGGATTCCTAAGTGAACAAGGATTAATAGATTCTATTGGTTTAAACTATGATGCACCATATTCAGGTTTATGTATGGAGTGTTACAACGGAGACTATAGTGCTGGGCTATACGATTATGAAGAAAGTTATGTTAATTCAATGACGGATATTCAAAAAGAGTTTCTTAAAGAGAGGGGTAGAATATAATGAGTAAAAAATATGAAGAAAGTGGTGTAAGTTTACAAGCAGGTTATGAAAGTGTTGAACGTATTAAAAAACACGTAGCACGTACTAAAAATCTTGGTATGATGTCTGCAATAGGTGGTTTTGGTGGAGTATTCGACCTTAGTAGTTATAACTTTAAAAATCCTGTATTAGTTAGTGGAACTGATGGCGTAGGTACAAAATTAAAACTTGCATTCGAATTAGATATTCATAATACTATCGGTATCGATGTTGTGGCGATGTGTGCCAATGATATACTAGCTCAAGGTGCGATTCCATTATTTTTCCTAGATTATCTAGCAGTAGGTAAAAACTATCCTGAGCAAGTAGAAGCAATAGTTGAAGGGGTTGCTGAAGGTTGTGTTCAAGCAGGATGTGCGATAGTCGGGGGAGAAACTGCTGAGATGGCAGGATTTTATGAAGACGGGGAATACGATATTGCAGGATTCTGCGTAGGAGCTCAGGAAAAAGAACTATTATTAAGTACAGAAAATACTAAAGCAGGTCAAGTAGTAATAGGTCTACCGTCAAGTGGAGTACATTCTAATGGATTCTCTTTAGTAAGAAAAATTTTAAGAGATAATAATATTAGCTTAAACGAAGAATTTAACGGAAGTACAGTAGGAAAAACTTTATTAACACCTACTAAAATCTATGTAAAAGAAGTACTGAAAGTACTAGAAGAGGTTAAAGTAGCAGGAATAGCTCATATTACTGGGGGAGGTTTCCATGAGAATTTACCTCGTGCTTTAAAAGATGGACTAGGTATGAAGATTGATAAAAGTTCATATGAAGTACCCGAGATATTCAAGTATCTTCAAGAAAAAGGTAAGATTGATGAAGAAGAAATGTATCACATCTTTAATATGGGTGTAGGTATGGTATTAATAGTAAACAAGGAAGATGTAGATAAAACTCTATCATTGATAGATAACGCATTTGTCCTTGGTGAAGTAACAGATGAAAGTGGAATAGAAATAGTATGAAGAAAGTAGCGATATTTGCATCAGGAACAGGAAGTAATTTTGAAAAAATAGCTGACGATGAAAGATTAAAAGATAAAATATCAATTGAGCTGTTAGTATGTGATAGAAAAGATGCAATGGTAATTAGAAAAGCACACGATAGAAATATTAAGGTTTTTATATTCTCTGCGAAAGATTTTGAGTCAAAAGAAGCATACGAAAGTGTGATATTTGAGAAAGTTAAAGATTTAGATTATATATTTTTAGCGGGGTACATGAGAATTATTTCACCATATTTTTTAGAAAGATATAAAAAAACGATTCTTAATTTGCATCCATCATTATTACCGAAATTTAAAGGTAAAGATGCTATCGAACAAGCATTCAATGCAGGTGAAAAAGAAATAGGAATTAGTATTCATTATGTCAATGAAGAGCTTGATGGTGGAGAAGTAATCGCTCAAAGATCTTTTGAAGTTGTAGGTAATGATACTATAGAAACTGTAACTGAAAAAGTACATAAACTAGAACATAAATTATATCCAGAAGTAATATTGAAGTTAGTTGAGGAGGCACTATGACTAAAAGAGCATTAATAAGTGTAAGTGATAAAACAAATATTGTGGAATTTGCAAAAGGTTTAGAAAAACATGGTTTTGAAGTTATTAGTACGGGTGGAACTTATACACATTTGAAAAAAAATGGAGTAAGTTGTATTAGTATCGAAGACGTTACACATTTTCCAGAAATCTTAGAAGGGCGTGTAAAAACTTTGCACCCTAAAATTCATGGAGGACTATTATCAAAACGTGGTAATGAGCTTCATAATAAACACGTAGCTGAAAATAATATCGAGTATATCGATTTAGTTTGTGTAAACTTATATCCTTTTGAAGCTACTGTAAAAAAAGAAGGAGTTAGTGAAGAAGAGATTATCGAAAATATTGATATCGGTGGACCTAGTATGCTAAGAAGTGCAGCAAAAAACTTCAATGACGTAGCGGTAGTTACTGATATTAATGATTATGCTAAAATTCTTGAAGAACTTGAACAAGGTGGAATCTCTTATGAAACACGTCGTGCTTTAGCTATAAAAGTATTTAATACTACAGCAAGTTACGATGCTGCTATCGCGAATTACTTTAATAAAAAAGATAATCTAGTACCTGAAAGATTAACTCTATCTTATAAACTTCAAGACAGCCTTAGATATGGGGAGAACCCTCATCAAAAAGCTTATCACTACGTACAAGATAATAACGAAAGTTATGCTTTGCAAAATGCTGTGCAACTGCATGGTAAGGAAATGTCATACAATAATATTCAAGATGCTTCTGCAGCTTTAGATATTCTTTCAGAATTCGATGAAACTACATGTGTTGCTGTTAAACATATGAATCCATGTGGAGTAGCAACAGGAAATTCTGTATTCGAAGCATATAGTCGAGCATATGAAGCGGATCCTGTGTCTATTTTTGGAGGAATTGTTGCAGTAAATGGCAAAGTAGATAAAGAAACTGCTGAAAAAATGCACAGTATCTTCTTAGAAATTATTTTAGCAACAGATTATGATGAAGAAGCATTAGAAATACTAACTAAGAAGAAAAATCTTCGTATTTACAAACTTTCTGAGAAAAATAATAATCATGAACAACAAATTAAAAGTGTTCGTGGTGGAATCTTAGTGCAAGATTTTAACGATAGACTAGCTGATGAATATGAAAGTGTGACTGAGAAAAAAGTAGATGCAACTCAACAAAAAGATATTGAGTTTGGTTTAAAAGTAGTAAAACATGTTAAATCAAATGCAATAGTAGTTGTAAAAAATGGACAAACTCTAGGAATCGGTGCTGGTCAGATGAATAGAGTAGGTTCATGTAAAATAGCTCTTGAACAAGCAGGAGAAAAAGCAAGAGGTGCAGTCTTAGCTTCCGATGCATTCTTCCCAATGCGAGACAGTGCTGATTTTGCGGCTGATTATGGTATTGCTGTGATAGTGCAACCAGGAGGCTCTATCCGAGATCAAGAAAGTATAGATGCATGCAATGAGAAAGGTGTGGCGATGGTCTTCAGTAAAATACGTCACTTTAAACATTAATATGGCTAAAGTATTAGTAGTAGGAAGCGGCGGTAGAGAACATGCTATCGCTTATAAATTCCATAAAGAAGGTCACGAAGTCCGTATGGCAGGAATTAATCCTGCAGTCGAAGAATTTGGAGTATGTGTAGCATTAACTGAAGACCAAATACCAAGCTACGCAAAAACAAATAATATCGACCTTGTCTTCGTTGGACCTGAAGTACCATTAGTGAATGGGTTAGTAGATGAACTACAAAAAGTAGGTGTCCGTGCTTTTGGACCATCTAAACTTGCAGCACAATTAGAAGGAAGTAAAGTATTCTCAAAAATGATGATGAGAAAATACAATATCCCTACAGCAAAATATGAAAGTTTTAACGATTATGAACTAGCAAAAGAGTACTTAAGCAAACAAAAAGCACCTATCGTCCTTAAAGCGGATGGATTAGCTGCAGGTAAAGGTGTAATTATAGCAAATACACTAGAAGAAGCACAAGCTGAACTTAAAGAAATGATGTGTAATGCTAAATTCAATAAAGCTGGTTCTAGTGTTGTTATCGAAGAATTTTTACAAGGCGAAGAATTTTCGTTAATGTGTTTTGTCTCTGATAGAAAAGTTTATCCAATGGAAATTGCACAAGATCATAAACGTGCATTTGATAATGATGAAGGTTTAAATACTGGAGGTATGGGAGCATATTTACCACTTAAGAAAATTACTCAAGATGATATTGACGAAGGTGTTAGAAATGTCGTCCAACCTATGGTCGATGCTATGAGTGATGAGGGAATGCCGTTTTACGGTATATTGTATGCTGGGCTTATGAAATGTCATGATGGTGTAAAAACTATAGAATTTAACGTTCGTTTTGGAGATCCAGAGAGCGAAATATTACTTCTATCATTAGAGAGTGATTTATACGAAATAGCTAATAATATTATCGATGGTAAAGAAGTAGAGTTAAAATGGAGCAAAGATGCCTTTATCGGTGTCGTAATGGCAGCAAAAGGATATCCAGAACATAGCGAAAAAGGAGCTGTAATACACGGCTTAGATAAAGTGTCTACACCAGTATTCCATATGGGAACTAAGAGTGTAGGTAATGATATAGTAATTAATGGTGGTCGTGTATTATTAGTTTGCGCTCAAGGAAAGAGCTTGCAAGAAGCATATAAAAAAGTGTATAATGAGATAGTAAAAATAGACTGTGAAGAACTATTTTACAGAAAAGACATCGGTCATTTGTCTTTATAATATTTTAAGAGATACCGATTGAAATAATAGAACATCAGGAGATTATTGCAATGATTGAAAGATATAGTAGAGAAGAAATGCGTAATATCTTTAGCGATGAAAATCGTTTTAAAGCATATTTAGAAGTAGAACTTTATGCAACAGAAGCTTGGAGTACATTAGGGGTTGTACCAAAAGAAGACGTTGAGAAATTATTCGCTAATGCAAAATTTGACCTACCGGGAATTTTAGAATTAGAAAAAGAAACAAAACATGATATCGTAGCTTTCACTCGTAATGTTTCAAGTTATTTAGGTGATGAGAAAAAATGGGTGCACTATGGATTAACATCTACTGATGTTGTTGATACTGCTTATGGATATTTATACAAACAAGCTAATGATATACTCTATAGAGATTTATTAAATTTCCAAGAAGTATTAAAAGAAAAAGCATTACAATATAAATTCACACCTTGTATAGGACGTACTCACGGAGTGCACGCTGATATAAGTAGTTTTGGATTAAAATTCGCACTTTATTATGATGAGTTCAACCGTCATATTAAACGTTTCAATGAAGTTAGAAAAATTATTGAAGTAGGTAAAATCTCTGGAGCTGTAGGTACATTCTCAAATACACCACCAGAAGTTCAAGACTATGTTTGTGCAAAATTAGGAATTGAATCAAGTAATATTTCTACGCAAACTTTACAACGTGATAGACATGCAGATTACTATGCAACTTTAGCATTAATCGCAAGTTCAATCGAAAAAATCGGTGTAGAAATTCGTCACTTACAACGTACAGAAGTAAGAGAAGCAGAAGAATTCTTCTCGAAAAATCAAAAAGGTTCAAGTGCAATGCCTCATAAACGTAATCCAATATCAAGTGAAAACATGGCAGGATGTGCTAGAATCATGCGTGGATATATGTTCGCAGCTTACGAAAATATTCCATTATGGCATGAACGTGATATTTCTCACTCAAGTGCAGAAAGAATCTTGAGTAATGATGCAACAACATTATTAGACTATATGTTAAATAGATTTACTAATGTTGTGAAAAATCTTACAGTATTTACTGATAACATGATTAAAAATATTTACGCTACTAATGGGGTAATCTTCGCTCAAAGAACAATGAGTAACCTTATTGAAAAATACTCATTCTCTCGTGAAGAAGCGTACGATTTAGTACAACCATTAGCAATGAAATCATGGTTCGAAGGTATTCCATTTAGACAACTACTTGAAGAAAACGAAACTATTAAAAATACAGTTTCTAAAGAAGTACTAGATAGTTGTTTCGATTTAAATGTACACCTAGTAAATATTGATAAAATATACAAACGTATTCCAGGATTGGAAGATTAAAATAATAAACTAATAAAATAAAGCCCAAAGAAAAGAGGTAGATTAAATGAAGTCAGACTTTCAAATTTCAAACGAATGTGAAAAGAAACATATTGCTGAAGTAGCAGGTAAATTAGGGATAAAAGAAGAAGATTTAATATTATACGGGAATCACAAAGCAAAAATCCAAACAAAAAATATTAAAAAAGATATTAGTGAAGATGCCAAACTAGTACTAGTTACATCTATTAACCCAACATCAAGTGGTGAAGGAAAAAGTACTGTAACTATCGGTTTATCTGATGGATTAAATAGAATCGGGAAAAAATCTTGTGTTGCATTACGTGAACCATCTTTAGGTCCTGTATTAGGAAGAAAAGGTGGAGCAGCTGGTGGAGGATATGCTCAGGTAGTACCTATGGAAGATATTAATCTTCACTTCACTGGAGACATGCACGCTATTACTACAGCTCACAATGCAATTGCAGTATTAGTAAATAACCATGTATTCCAAGGAAACGAATTAGAAATAGATAAAATCGTCTTTAACCGTGTTATGGACATGAACGCACGTGATTTACGCCATGTTAAAGTAAATGCAGGAACAGACCTAGAACGCCTTGATGGATTTGATATTACTGTAGCTAGTGAAGTAATGGCTATTCTATGTCTGTCAGAAGGTATTGCTGATTTAAAAGAAAAATTAAGCAATATCCTTGTAGCTTACAATAAAAAAGGTGAACCAGTTTACCTAAAAGATTTGAAAATTGAAGGTGTTATAACTTCATTATTAAAAGATGCAATTAAACCGAATATTGTTCAAACATTAGAGAACAATCCAGCGATTATTCACGGTGGACCATTCGCAAATATTGCGCACGGATGTAACTCAATCTTAGCGACAAAAACTGCGTTAAAATTCGCTGATTATGTAATTACAGAAGCTGGATTCGGAGCGGACTTAGGAGCTGAGAAATTCTTAAACATTAAATGTCGTAAAGCAGGTCTTAAACCAAAAGCTGCTGTCGTAGTAGCAACAGTTAAAGCATTAAAACTACACGGTGACATTGAAGAAAAAGACCTAAAAGAAGAAAACTTAGAAGCATTAGCTAAAGGTGTTCAAAACTTAGAAAAACACATCGAAAACTTACGTAAATTTAATTTACCTATAGTAGTAGCTCTAAATGTCTTTGTTACTGATACAGAAAAAGAATTAGCATTCTTAGAAAACTGGGCTAAAGAACAAGGCGTAGAATTTTCTCGTACAGAAGTATGGGAAAAAGGTGGTCTTGGTGGAGTAGACCTAGCAGAAAAAGTAGTAAAAGCTGTAGAAGGAAATGACAAGGAACTACAATTACTATACAAAGATGAAGCTTCAATTACTGAAAAAATTGAAACGGTATGTCGTGAAATTTACGGGGCTGATGGAGTTAACTTCTCTGATGAAGTTAAAGCTGAGATTGAAAGAATCGAAAGACTTGGATTCAAGCATCTACCAGTATGTATGGCGAAAACTCCAGCTTCATTAACAGATAATGCGAAAATCAAAGGTCGTCCTACAGGATTTAATATTACTATCAACGATGTTAAATTACGTAGTGGTGCAGGATTTGTAGTAGCTTATGCGAATAAAGTATTAACAATGCCAGGACTTCCAAAAGTACCAAGTGCATTAAATATCGACATTGATGAAGAAACGGAAACAATTATTGGGATTTTCTAGTAGCATATTCCTAAAAAAGTAAAGAGTTAGACTTGTCTAGCTCTTTACTTTTTAAGGAAAAATATAGTGTATTAAAGAATTTTTATACATGTAACTAATGTAAATGAAAAAATAAAAAATAACTATAGACTTATTTATTATTTGGGTTATAATATACTTGAGAAAGTATATATTGAGTTATTTTATGTTTATGTTAATGGGGATTTCCATTAATATTTATAGAAGAATTAAGATAGGAGGAAATGTAAATGATAAGAAACGAGAAAACTTACGGTTTTTTCAGAAAAACTAAAAAATATGGTCTAATTGGTTGTATAAGTTTTTGTGGAATTTTGGTATATGGACTAACTGATAACAACCAAATAGTAAATAAGGAGGCACAAGCCGCAGTTGTTAAAGGTGGAGCTGATATTGTGGATGCAGATGTTCACAATAAAGAGACTAGCGGTGTGGCTATGACCTATACTAGTTTTGATAGCAATGGATCAAAACAGGTTGCTTCAGGTAGTGGAGTATTTGTCGCACCGAATGTTATGGTGACAGTTGCTCATAATTATTTAGATAAAGACAAAGCTTCTGGATCGGGTTATGTTCGTGGAGGTAATAGTGCCCAAAGCTATGTTGTTATGAACTCTGATACGGAAAAACGTAACAATACACCAGCGAATGGAACTAGTGATATCATACCAAAAGGAAATATTCATTACTATAATCAGAAAGAATTTGCTAAATCTTATGAAAATGATTTAGCAGCTGTAGTTACAGAACGACCTGTAGAGGCGATGACAAATGGTGAAGATAAACCCCGTGAACTTGGTGTTGCTAGTCAAGGTGATAATATTACTTTGGTAGGTTATCCGAATGATTTCTCTTCGAAAAGATTGTCAGAAGCAACGAAAGCAAGATTAAAAGATGGAAAAATGTATAAAATCTCAGGGACACTATCAAGCCTAAATACAACTACTGGTGACGGTACTTATAATACGAGTGCTTTAGGTGGATTTTCAGGAGGGCCGATTTTTAATGATAAAGGTGAAGTTGTAGGTATTCATCAACACGGTACAAATACGGACGCAGGAACTGACGCCGAGCAGCATGGAGGAGGTTTATTTTTCACTGATAAACATAGAGCTTGGATAAACAAGATAATAGAAGAACATGGTATCAAAGGTTGGTTTGTTAATGGGAACGATAAATATTATTATGATAACAACCATAGGGCGTTAGTGAGTACAGAGCGTGAAATAGATGGTGCTAGATACTCATTTGATAGTAATGGACGTGGAAAATTATTATCAGGTACAGAAAAAGGAAAAGTAGTACTTAGAATTAAGAATGAAGCTGGAGAAAAGCTAGTAGAAAGGGTTGTTGCGCAAGGTAACGTAGGTTCTGCGGTTAATTACGACTTTAAGCAAGACAAGGAAAATAAAGATCTATTTGGTAAAAATCCTAACGCCACAATTGTGTCTATAGATGGAGAGGTGATTAATAAGAAATTTAATGAAAATTGGTCTAAAGACTTTGTAAGTAAACTATCATTAGGAAATACATATATTGATGCTGTTATTAAAGGAGACAACTTCGTTAGAACACAACCTGGGCAAGTCGATACATCTGGTAATGTTACGCTTCCTAAACCAAGCGATGAGGTGAAGAATGCACCGAACGGATTGCGTAATTTCAACGCAACAGCGATTATAGTAACACCTGATGGTACAGGTTCTGGTACACTAATTGAAAAAGATTTATTACTTACAGTCGCTCATAATTTCTTGAAGTTTGAGAATGGTAAGGTGACAGAAAAAGCCACTGGTAATAATGATAAGAAATATTACGCAGTACTTCCAAATGGTAAAAAGGTATTCTTTACAGACTCTGATATTCATTATTGGAAAAAAGATGATTCAGTTGTTGGATTTACGCATGATCTTGCTTTAGTTAAGTTTAAAGAGATTGTGGATAATGTTACGCCTGCTGCTGTAAAAAAAGATGTTTCTGTTGTAAATAGTGGTGATAAAGTGTCAGTTTATGGTTTTCCTGATGGTAAATTAAAGCCAGTTATCGACACTAAAGTTACCGATGTAGTAGACCGTGGTGCTGGTTTGACTGGAATTGGATATACGGGTACTAAACCAGGAGCATCAGGTGGTGGACTTTATAATGATAAGGGTGAAATTATCGGAGTGCATCAAAATGGAGTTGTTGGGCAAAGAAGTGGTGGATTAGTCTTTTCTAAAGAACAACTCGATTGGATAAAATCTTATATTGATGATAATCCAAAAGCCCCTGTATATAGAGAAGAAAAAAATATAGACTACGGCGATGTTGCTGAATTTGAATTGAAGGATTTAAAAGATGATTCTAAATTAAAACAATGGTTCAGTGATAGAATAAAAAAAATAGGAACTGAAGATAAAATAAGATTATCTGTTGATGGAAATATATTATTTGAGAAAAAAATAGATACCGCTACTAAAGAAGATTTTGAGATAAAAACAGGATTATATAAAATTGAATCAATAGTTGAGAAAGAAGAAAAAATTCCTTTTGATACAAAATATGTAGCAGACAAAGAACTAAACAAAGGCGAAAGGTCTGTAATTAAAAAGGGTATTGATGGAGTAATTAAAACGACTTATATCAAGGATGAAGATGGGAATTTAACATTAGATAAAGAAACTAAAGAACCAGCTGTTGATCAGGTAGTTAAAGTAGGGGTTAAGTCTGTAGAAAATACAAAGGAAATTTTATCAAATACAGTATATGTAGCAGATAAAGAAAAAGCAAGAGGGCTATCTAACGAGCGTATAGAAGGTTCTAATGGTTATGAAAAAGAAGTTATAAAATATACACTTAATGAAAAAGATGGAACAATAAGTGAAACTGTAGAGAAAACAGAAAAGAAAGTGACTGATACAATAATAAAAGTTCCGGCAAAGGATAAAGTAGAAGTTACAGAAATACCAAGCCCAATAAGATACGAAAAAGATAGTACGAGAGAAAAAGGACAAAAAAATATTACTATTCTTGGAGAAAAAGGAACAAGAAAAGTAACAACAACATACGAAGTAAATCCAAAAACAGGAGAAGTCACAGAAAAAGTAGAAAAACCAGAAGTTAAAGAAGCAACAGAAACAGTAGTGAAAGTTGCCGCGAAGGATAAGGTAGAAGTTACAGAATTACTAAGTTCGGTAAGATACGAAAAAGATAGTACGAGAGAAAAAGGACAAAACAATATTACTATTCCTGGAGAAAAAGGAACAAGAAAAGTAACGACAACATACGAAGTAA
>NZ_JBSMTP010000012.1:0-42864 GCF_053758945.1 Gemella parahaemolysans | reverse complement strand
GGTAGCGGGCGTCAAAATACAATAGGGCTTGAACGAATGTGAAAGCCAGCGCCTTGAGGTGCGTGTTAGTAACAAAGGGTTATACCCGAAGAGAAAACCACCCCTTTTCAGGGGTGGTCATTATTTTTTTATTGATTTTTAATTTCTAGATTACCGTCTTTTAAAGAGATATTATCTCCTTCTTTAACTTTTTCATATTGTTCTTTTGTGACAGTGATGTGCTTTGTATCTCCTTCTTTAGTTTTAATTTCAAGCATATATACAGGGACTTTTGAATCTTTCACATTATCTACTAGTTCTTTTTGTTTATCACTAGCTTGCACATGGTTGTGAGAAGTTGCAGAGTTAAATAATGTATACCATAAAAGGGCATTAGTTATCGTGCTACCAGAAAAGAATCCATTAGTTCTGTAGTTATCATTTATATAATCTGTATACTGTCTTTTATATCCTTGATTATTGTAACTATTGTAGTTTTTATTATAAGTGCCACCAGAATTTTTTGTGAAGTTTTTTGTAGTACTTGTAGTTGGTTTACTGCTGGCTGTAGAGCTAGTCGGTTTTGAATTAGGTTTACTACTAGATGGTTTAGAAGAACTAGGTTTCGAACTAGATCTAGAGGCACTTGGTCTTGCAGAAGAGCCTTTGGCTTCAATTAAATTGATGCTTGATGCACTTATTGTAGAAAAAATTAATGTAGAAGTTAAAAACAAGCTTGTTAATTTTTTGAATGAAATTTTTTTCATAGCGATATCCTTTCATATAAACTAATTATTTTCAGTGCTATGTTTAGCGATTACAGTTCCTTCAACATTTTCTTGCGAGTTTGCTTCACTTTTCACTGTATTTTCTATGTTAGTTTTATCATCAACTTTGTTATCATTTGTATCATTGTTAAAATAATAATATAGACCAAATCCAATTAATGTAATTGTAAGTAAGGTAAGGAATATCTTTAAAAATCTAGCCATACTAGAATCCTCCTAATACATAACCTTTCATATCTAATGCACGTTTTAGTCTGTCATATTCAGAAGCTGGCACTTCAAGTTCATCACCATTTACTTGTGTAATAGTAGCGTGTTCAGCATTTAGTTCTTTCCAAATATCAACAATATTGTTTAGGTTAATTAAGCCACGATTACCATCAATTAAAGTAATTTCAAACCAATTCATAAAATTACCTCCTTTATTTATTATGCTTAAATTATATCATAGTTTTTAAGAAAATAATAGTATTGTAACTATCCCATGTTATTGTTAAGTTTTTAGTCATTATGTTAGTAAACTTATAAGTAAAATTAATGTATATTTTTAGAAAATTTGATATAATTAAATTAATAATAATTTATAGTGAGGATAAAACAATGAAAATATCTGTGATAGGTTCAGGAAGTTGGGGGACTGCTCTGTCTCAAGCAGTTGTAGATAATGGACATGAATTACTCTTATATTCAAGAAGTGAAAAATCGAGAGATGAAATAAATGAAAATCATACTAACAGTAGGTATTTAAAAAAAGCTGTTTTACCAAAAGAAGTAGTAGCAACAAGTGATTTAAAAGAAACAGTAGAATTTGCAGATGTAATTGTTATAGCGGTTCCTACAAAAGTTATGAGAGAAATCTCGAGAGAGATAAATAAATATTTAGAACGTCCTAAATTTATTATCCATGTATCTAAAGGTTTAGAAATGGAAACTAACAAAAGAATGTCAGAGGTGATATCTGATGAAATTGATAGTGATAAATTAAAAGGAGTAGGGGTACTAAGTGGACCATCCCATGCAGAAGAATTAATATTAAGAAATCCAACTGTTGTTGCAATAGCATCAGAAAATGATGAATTAAATAGAATAGCTCAAAAAATCTTTCACAATAAATATTTTAGAATTTATGTTAATAAAGACATAATAGGTGTTGAAGTTGGAGGGGCACTAAAAAACATAATTGCATTGGGATGTGGAATGATTGATGGAATGGCCTATGGAGATAATGCCAAAGCGGCTTTATTAACACGTGGACTAATCGAGATAACAAGATTAGGAAAAAAACTAGGAGCTGATGAAATGACCTTCTTGGGACTCGGAGGAATTGGTGATTTAGTAGTGACATGTACATCTAAGCATTCAAGAAACTATAATTGTGGTTATTTAATAGGTCAAGGATACACATTGGAAGAAGCTATTAAAAAATTAGATATGGTTGCAGAAGGGGTACGAACTACAAAAGTTTGTTATTTTCTATCAAAAAAATATGGTGTTTATATGCCTATTACAGAAAATATATATAAAGTACTTTATGAAGGACTTAGCATAAAAGAATGTGTTAATAATCTAATGAATAAAATGGCAGCAGAAGAGTTAAACAAATTTGAATAAAATAGGTATAGACATTATTGTATAAATAGAAAAAATTAAATGAATTATTAAAAATATAATAAAAATGCTTAAAAAACGCTAAAAATCGGTAATAAAGCCTTGATTATTAGTATTTTATATGGTAATATTTAATATGTGAAACGGATGAACCGTTACTCAATAATGGAGGTAAAGAATTAATGAATAAATCAGAATTAATTTCAAAAGTTGCTGAGAAATCAGGACTACAAAAAAAACAAGCAACTGCAGCTATCGAAGCATTCGTAGAAACAGTTGAAGAAACTTTAGCTAAAGGTGAAAAAATCCAAATTATCGGATTTGGTAACTTTGAAGTTAGAGAAAGAGCTGCTCGTAAAGGACGCAACCCTCAAACTAACGAAGTTATTGAAATCGCTGCAAGCAAAGTTCCTGCTTTCAAAGCTGGTAAAGCTCTTAAAGACGCAGTTAAATAATAACAATTTAATTCAAAGAGAGGAGTTACTACTTAGTAGCTCTTTTTTTTATAAAAATGGAGGATAGTTTTGAAAAATAAAGAACAATCACAAGAACTTATAAAAACATTATTAGAAAATATTGGGGAAGATACTTCAAGACCTGGTTTACTTGATACACCAAAAAGATGTGTGAAAATGTATGAAGAGTTATTATCTAAAACGAATGTTGATCCAAAGGAAGAAATAAATACATTCTTCGAGTCAGATAATGATGAACCTATTTTAGTAAAGGATATCCAGTTCTACTCTTTATGTGAACACCATATGTTACCTTTTTATGGAGTTTGTCACATAGCTTATGTACCAAATAATAAGAAAATTACAGGGCTTAGTAAATTAGCTCGTCTTGTTGAGAGTGCTAGTCGTAGACTTCAAATTCAAGAAGATATGACACTTATGTTAGTGAATGCAATTGAAGAACAATTACAACCAAAAGGTGTGTATGTAATTATAGAAGCTGAACATATGTGTATGGCCATGCGTGGAATTAAGAAAATTGGTTCTAAAACAGTGACAAGTAAGAAAACTGGTATTTTCTTAGAAGATACAGAATTAGTTAAAGATATTCAATATAAAATCAAGCTATAGAATAAACAGGAGTAGATTATGAAAGAAAGTAGCTATATTATTATTAGAGCTGAAGTCGATAATGTAAAAGTAATCACGAAAAAGACGAATAATGAAGAAGCTCTTGAAATATTAAATAAGGGAGAAGTAATAATTCTAAATATTTTTGATAATATCGTAAACTTCAAAGTACAAGGAAGAGCGAGAATAGTATCAAATTTAGATCAAGTGATTTCGGAGTAATGATAACCTACATAAGCTAATATAAGTGTAATCGATGATAGGGAGATTTATATGAAGGGGCTTGATGCAAGTTATTATTATGAAGGCTATATAGTTTATAATTCTAAAGATTTATATTAAAATTAGAATAAAAAGTTCGCAGAGATTTTTCTGCGAACTTTTTATCATGTTACTAGAATAGTAATTTATCTGCTCCACCAAGTTTGTAGTCTAGAGCAGCCATAGCAAGTACGTTAATAAAGTGCCATGGACGGTCAAATTCTGGTTGGAAGAATATATCAGCAAGTGCTAATTGTTCTAATGTCCAGTCTGATGCGATAGCTATAGATAAAGCTGCGATAGCACTAGAAACGTCATGTTTAGACATGAATTGAGCTCCTAGAACTCTGTGAGTATCTTCATCATAGTAAATCTTCATGTGAACTAAATTATTTTCTTTTCTCATGAAGTCAGGGTAGATTCTTTCTTCTACATATTTAGAAGCCACTTTACCATCATATAGACCTACACCATTTTGAGATAATCCAGTACTTACGAATTTGTAATCAAAGAATGATAATGCTGAAGTACCATTTACTGCAGGCATTTTAGTTTTAGTACCCATAGCGTTTAATGCAGCTACAACACCTTGACGGCGAGCTAGAGTAGCAAGAGCTATTGGTAATTCTCCGCGAGTTGGAGCGTATGGAAGAAGAGTTGAGTCTCCTCCTGCGTATACATCTTTAGCAGATGTTTCTAAGTATTCGTTAGTAACAACAAAACCACGTTCTGTCATTTCTAATTCTTCATTTAACCAAGATGCATCTGGACGAACACCTACAGAAACGATAACAGTATCCGCTTCGTATTCACCTTTATCAGTTACTACAGCAGTAACTTTCCCATTTTCACCTTTGAATGAAAGAACTTTTTCACCACCACGAACTTTAAGGTTGTGTTTAGCGCCTTCTTCAGTAAGAATATCAGTAAGTTCTTGGTCTAAATATGTATTTAAGATTCTTGGTGCGAAGTCAACGATTGTTACATCGATACCGTGTTTTGCATAAGATTCTGCAACTTCAAGACCGATGTATCCCCCACCAACTACAACAGCTTTTTTACTGTTTTGCATACAATCGTATACAGCTTGAGTATCTTCTGGGCCACGGAAAGTGTGGATATTTTCTAATTCAATTCCTTCGAATGGAGGTTTAACTGCAACTCCACCAGGACTTAATAATAATTTATCGTAAGATTGTTTTTCTTCACCAGCTGGTGTTTTAACAACAACATATTTTTCTTTTGAATTTAATCCTACAACATCGCTGTTACAGTGGATGTTAATACCTTGAGAACGGTAAGACTCCTCTGTTGCAAAGTGTAGTTCAGATAACGCTTTAGATGTCCCATCTAAATAAGATTGGCTACCTCAACCCATGAATGAAGCCCCAGCGCCTCTTTCATATAAGTGAATTTCAGCATTAGGCTCGTTTTTTAAAATAGTTTGAACAGCTTCGTAACCGAAGTGAGATGTTCCAACAACTACGTATTTCATATATTTTCCTCCTAATTAATATTTTCTATAATTTGAATTTTTTTCCGTATAATTACTATTAAAATATTATACAAATAGCATTATAACATATATTGCTATAATATAAAAATAATATGAATTGATAAAGTGATGAAAATAGCTTTGTTATCGCTTTACTCTTGTATTATTATATACTAGATTATATTGTTTTACGTCATATATTTAGTATTAGGATTATTATATTTACTTTGATTCATAAGTAAGCAAATATTTTGATTTGACTTTTTTTGACTTTTGTTTTATTATAGATTTCAGTAGATACAAAAATATAAATAAAAAAATTTTATAAGAGGTTATTAATATGATTAAACCATTATTTGATAATGTATTATTAAAAAAAGTAGAAGAAGAGAAAGCAACAACTAGTGGAATAGTTTTAGCTTCAAAAGAAGAAACTTCAAATATTGCGATAGTAGTTGCATTAGGAGAAAGTTGTTTATTATCAAAAGATAATGATGGAGAACTTACTGCAGGAAGTAAAGTAGTATTTTCGGATAATTATAAAAAAGTTAATTTTAAAAATGAAGAATACTATTTAGTAAATGAAGAAGAAATTCTTGCGGTTATTGAAGATTAATTTTATTACTATTTGGAACAAACAAATAATAAAGAGATTTAGGAGGAAACATGGTTAAAGAATTAAAATTTTCAGAAGATGCTCGCCAATCCATGAAAGTTGGCGTGGATAAGTTGGCGAATGCTGTCAAAATTACATTAGGACCAAAAGGAAGAAATGTAGTTTTAGATAGAAAATTTGGCTCTCCATTAATTACTAATGATGGAGTATCGATTGCCAAAGAAATAGAATTAGAAGATCCTTATGAAAATATGGGAGCAAAATTAGTTGCTGAAGTAGCTAATAAAACAAATGAAATTGCAGGTGATGGAACTACGACTGCGACTATTCTTGCTCAGGCTATGATAACTGAAGGGTTAAAAAATGTTACGAGTGGAGCTAATCCTATCGGGATTAGAAAAGGTATGGAAAGAGCGGTAAAAGTTGCTGTTGAACGCCTTCGTGAAATTAGCGTAACGGTAGATTCTAAAGATAAAATAGCGCAAGTAGGTGCTATTTCTGCGGCTGACGAAGAAATTGGAAAATTCATTTCAGAAGCTATGGATAAAGTTGGGAATGATGGTGTTATCACAATCGAAGAATCACAAGCTCTTGATACTACTCTAGAGGTAGTTGAAGGAATGCAGTTCGACAGAGGATATCTATCTCCATATATGGTAAGTGATACAGAAAAAATGATTGCTGATTTAGATAATCCTTATGTTCTTGTTACTGATAAAAAAATCAGTGCTGTTCAAGAAATCTTACCAGTATTAGAAGAAGTAGTTGCAGCAGCTAAGCCTTTATTAATTATTGCGGACGATGTTGAACAAGAAGCTGTTGCGACACTTGTTGTAAATAAACTTCGTGGTACATTTAATGTTGTAGCAGTAAAAGCTCCAGGATTTGGAGAAAGAAGAAAAGCTATTTTAGAAGATATTGCTATATTAACTGGTGGAACTTTAATTACTGATGATTTAGGTTTAGAGTTAAAAGATGCTAATATAACAATGCTTGGGAAAGCTGCTAAAGTAAATGTTACTAAGGACAACACCGTTATTGTTGGTGGTAAAGGTGATAAAGAAAAGATTGAAAGCAGAGCACAACAGATTAAAGCATTATATGTGGAATCAAGTTCTGAATTCGACCGTGAGAAATTACAAGAAAGATTAGCGAAACTATCAGGTGGAGTAGCGGTAATCAAAGTTGGTGCTGCTACAGAGACTGAACTAAAAGAAAGAAAACTTAGAATTGAAGATGCATTAAATTCAACTAGAGCTGCAGTAGAAGAAGGTATTGTTCCTGGTGGAGGGACAGCACTTGTTCAAGTAATTTCTGAAGTTGAAAAATTAGAAGCAACTGGTGATGAACAAACTGGAATTAATATTATTAAAAAAGCTCTAGAAGCTCCAGTTCGACAAATCGCAGAAAATGCGGGATTAGAAAGTAGTGTTATAGTTGCTAAACTTAAAGAAGTAGAAGTAGGGTATGGATTCAATGCTGCTACTGAAGAGTGGGTTGATATGATAAAAGCTGGAATAGTAGATCCAACGAAAGTTACGCGTTCGGCATTACAAAATGCTGCAAGTGTGTCAAGTTTATTCTTATCAACAGAAGCTGTTGTAGCCGATGTTTCAAAGGATGAACCAATACAACCACAAATGCCAATGATGTAAAACTAATAGCTAAAACAAATAATTTGAATAATTGGCTATGATATTATAAAATAAATTCATAAGAATTAAAGGAGACAGAAACAATGAGAGAAATCACAGATAAAGAATTTTTTGAACTATCAAAAACTGATAGCGTAAAAGTATTTGACTTTTGGGCACCATGGTGTGGTCCATGTAAAATGTTAGCACCAGTATTAGAAGAAGTTTCAAACGAATTTACTAATATTGAATTCTATAAAGTCAATGTAGATGAAAACCAAGAAGCTGCTGGTGAATTTGGAATTATGTCAATTCCTACGCTATTAATCATGAAAAATGGTGAAGTACTAGAAGAAAAAACTGGATACCAACCAAAAGAAGCATTAGTAGAATTACTATCTAAATTCTAATAAAAAATTAAGCTACAAAATTGATTTTTCGTAGCTTTTTTAATAGAGATAAACAAGGAATAGCTTGTAATTAAGTCATTCCTTGTTTTTATTTGATTAATAATTTTTTAAATATTGATCGATTTCCCAGTCTGTAACTTGAGTTCTGAATGAATCCCATTCGATTGATTTTGCTTCTATAAAGTTATAGAAGATGTGATCTCCTAATGCTTCTTTCATAATAGGAGACGCTGCTAATTCTTTAAGTGCAGTGTATAGAGTTGATGGTAATTCATCGATACCATTTGCGATTCTTTCTTCGCGAGTCATGACATAAATATTACTTCTAACTTCAGCAGCTGGAACTAGTTTATTTTCAATTCCGTCTAAACCTGCTGCTAAGATTGTTGTCATTGCTAAGTACGGATTTGCAGCTGGGTCTACTGATCTAACTTCTACACGTGTAGACTTACCACGTGCAGCAGGAATACGAACAAGAGGTGAACGGTTTGAAGTTGACCATGCAACATAACAAGGTGCTTCATAACCAGGAACTAGACGTTTATATGAGTTTACGGTTGGATTACAAACGGCTGTGAAACTACGAGCGTGTTTAAGAACTCCTGCGATGAAGTGTGATGCTACTTCACTTAATCCATTTTCGCTGTTTTCATCATAAAAGCTGTTTTCACCGTTACTGAACATAGAAACGTTACAGTGCATTCCAGATCCATTAATACCAAAAATTGGTTTTGGCATGAATGTTGCGTGTAAACCGTGTTTTCTAGCAATAGTTTTTACAATTAATTTAAATGTTTGAATATTATCACAAGCTGAAATTACATCATCATACTTGAAGTCGATTTCGTGTTGACCTGGAGCAACTTCGTGGTGACTTGCTTCAATATCAAATCCTAGGCGTTCAAGTTCAAGAACGATGTCACGGCGTACGTTTTCTCCTAAATCAACAGGAGCAAGATCGAAATAACCACCATTATCATTTAATTCTAAACTTGGTTCACCATTTTCTTTTAGTCTAAATAAGAAAAACTCTGGTTCTGGTCCAAGGTTTAAAGTATCAAAACCTAATTTTTTCATTCTTTCAAGTGTTCTTTTTAAATTACCACGAGGATCACCAGCAAAAGGTTTTCCATCTACAGTATAAACGTCACAGATGAAACGAGCTACTTTACCGTATTCACTATCCCATGAAAAAACTAAGAATGTATTTAAATCAGGGTAAAGATACATGTCACTTTCTTCAATTCGTACAAAACCTTCAATTGATGAACCGTCAAACATCATTTTATTATCTAATACTTTTTCAATTTGACTAACAGGTACTTCTACATTTTTAATTGTTCCAGTAATGTCAGTAAACTGTAATCGAATATACTTAACGTTTTCATCTTCAATTCTTTTAATTATTTCTTCTCTAGTAATAGTTTTAGTCATGTTGTCTCCTTATTTTGTAGAAAATTATTGTAAAAAAATCTAACACTAAAATTTATTCTTTTTATTGTTATAAAATCTAGATAAATCACCACGTCCAATTGAGCGTTCTCTAGGTAAACCATTTGGTCCTGCGAATATATCGTTATGGATAATCTGTCTAATTTGGGTTGTTTCAGCAGGTACTTCTTTTTCATTAATAATCTCATCAATAGCTTTTAGATTAAATCCTTTTGTTAGTAAGTCTTTAATAGTTAACAATTTATCGATATCATTAAAAGAAAAAAGTCTTGTATTACCTTCAGTACGTTTTGGAGTGAAGAGTTTTTTTTCTTCATAGTATCTTATTTGTCTTGCAGTAAGCTGAGTAATTTTTGTTACTACACTTATGGAAAAAACTGGAAGATTTTTTTGTAATTCTTTAAACCCCATAATAGTACCTCTCTAATAAGATTTTGTGAAATAAATATTTTATATCTATATAGTATAATAACAAAAAAAATTAACAAAATAAAGTGTATGTTATAAAATCTTACATAGAAATTTTTATGTAAATATATTCTGAAATAATGCTAGTAATTTTTTTATAATTAAATATGAAAGTGTGTTTAAAATTTCACTAAATCATGATAAAATAAAACTATATAAATAAAGAAAGGATGATAGTATGGCGATAGTTTTATCTGTTATTGTTTTTGTTATTACTTTTATACTATTATTAGCTTCATATATAGTTTTAGTTGCCAATAATAAGATAAAAAGAAGACGTATGAATAAGGTATTGAAATTGATAGCTGCATATAGTTTGGTTTCTGCATTAGTATATTGCTATCAGTATTTATACCTATAGTAAATATATATATTAACAATTAAATATTAGTTTGGATGTGAAAATTTTGAAAAAAGATTCCTTGTTTAAAGGGACAGCAATACTTAGCTTAAGTTTAATTTTGACAAAAGTTCTAGGAGCGGTATATTTGATTCCTTTTTATCAAATTATAGGTGGAGAGGAACAAATGGCTTTGTTTAACTATGGATACAGTTATTATGCAACGCTTTTAGAAATTTCAGCAGCTGGTACTCCACTAGCAATTGCTAAATTAGTAGCAAAATATAATGCTCTAGGAGCATATAGTATCAGTAGAAGAATTTATAGGTTAGGGTCTTGGTTATTGGTTTTAATGGGAATAGTAGGATTCTGTATTCTATTCTTTGGCTCGGGACTTATATCGGAACAAATACTTATAAGTAATCAACAAAAATTTACTCCACAGGAAGGTGCTTTAGTATTAAAAAGTTTAAGCTTTGGGATCCCTTTAGTGCTAGTATCAGCAGGTATTAGAGGATTATTTCAGGGGCATGAGATAATGTTACCTTCCGCATTGAGTCAATTTATTGAACAAGTTGCACGTATTGCATTTATGTTAGGTGCTACTTATTTTATTATGAGAGTATTAGGTTATGGAGTAGTCGAAGGAAATGTTAGTGCTACATTTGCGGCAACAGTAGGTGCTATCTTTTCTTTAATTACACTCTTCTTTTTTTATACTAAGTATAGAAAAAAATTAGATTTTAATATCGAAGAAGATGAGGGAGAATTTAATATTTCAACAGGTAAATTGATAAAAGAATTTTTTTCTGTTTCAATTCCGTTTATTTTTATAGTTGGATTATTTCCAATCTTAAATATAATTGATCAACATAACTTTATCCACGGAATGACGAAAATAGGAAAAGCGAGTGTAGTTGATGGTAGATTTTCAGCATTACAATTGGTTAATAAAGTTGTAATGATTGCTGTAGCTATAGCACCAGCATTTTCTAGTACATTTTTACCTTCGATAACTAGATTGTATGCGAAGGGAAATAGAGCAAGTGTTAGTAGTCAAATTAATAAAGTTATTTTATCTCTTATGTTGATAGTGCTACCTGCTCTTGTTGGAATGTATGTCTTAGCAGATCCTATCTACTCGGCATTCTATAGTAGAAGTATAGAAAATGCTAATCTTTTAAGATTTTATTTACCATTAGCAGTATTATATTCAATATATAGTTTAACTAGTATAATAATGCAAGCAGTAAATAGACAGCTATTAAATTTTGTAACTATTATAGTAGGGCTCGCTATAAAGTATTTAACTATTACTCCTTTTGTAATTAAATTTGAAACGAATGGTGTAATTTTATCTTCTATTTCAACTTTTGTAGCAATGATAATTATTAACTTAATAATAATTAATACAGAGGTAAGACTTAAGATTTTTGAATTTTTTACTAGATTATTAATAATCTTAAGTAGCTGTTTTATAATGTTTATTACGATTTCTGCAATATATGAATCAATATTAACTAATTTTGTTATTGAATCGAAAATTTCTAGCGTAATACTAATTATGATTTGTGCAGCTTTTGGTATTCTTACATATTTCTTAAGTATAACAATGATGAAATTTGATAAATATTTATTTGGAAGAAAAATTAGACTTTCATCATTGAAAAATCTAAGGAGAAGGGTATAGTGAGACTAGATAGATTTATTAGTACAACTACGGTATTAAGTAGGGCAGAAGCGAAAAAAAGAATAAAAAAAGGAATATTAATTAATAATGTTTTAGTAAAAAGTCCTGATTATAAGGTTGATGAATTTAATGATCAGGTGATTATTGATGGAGTTAGGTTGGTTTATCAAAAATTTATTTATATAATGATGAATAAACCTAAAGATACAGTGTCTGCAACAGAAGATGCGATAGAGAAAACAGTTGTAGACATTTTAAATGAAGAAGATCGCATTCAGAAAGTTTTTCCGGTAGGTAGACTTGATAAGGATACTGAGGGACTTATGTTATTGACTAATGATGGTGACTTAGCTCACAGACTAATTTCTCCAAAAAAAAATGTTGAAAAGAAATACTATGTAGAGGTAAATGGAGAACTAAAAAATGAACATCTGGAAGTTGTAAAAAAAGGTGTGATTTTAGAGGATGGATATAGATGTAAACCTGCTCGTTTAGAAATATTAGATAGCAGTGAATCTAGTAGTAAAGCAAATATATATATTACAGAGGGGAAATTTCATCAAGTTAAAAGAATGATGAAATCACTTGGTGTGACAGTAACATATTTAAAGAGATTATCTATAGGTAATTTAAGTTTAGACAAAAATTTAAAATTAGGTGAATATAGATATTTAACAGATGAGGAATTAAATAAATTAAATAATTAACGGAGGGATTTATTATGAATATAGATTTTAAACAAGAGGTTTTAAATCATAAGGAGGATTTACTTAAAGATTTATTTGAGTTGTTAAGTGTACGTTCTATTTTAGGGACTGATATCACTGAAGAAACGCCATTTGGTAGTGGACCAAGAGAAGCACTAGACCTAATACTGTCTTTTGGAGAACGTGATGGTTATAAAACTAAATTAGTAGAAAATAAAGCAGGACATATAGAAGTAGGTCAAGGTGAAGAATTGTTTGGTATTCTTGGTCATGTTGATGTAGTACCAGTAGTAGAAGCTGACTGGACTAGTCATCCATTTAAACCAGAAATAAGAGATGGTAAAATATTTGCTCGTGGATCATTAGATGATAAAGGACCTACAATGGCAGCTTATTACGCTGTTAAACTTTTAGATAAACTAGGTGTAAAATGGAATAAACGAGTAAGGGTGATTGTTGGAAGTGATGAGGAAACTGGATTTAGATGTGTTGAAGCATACTTTAAACACGAAGAACAACCAGCTTCTGGATTTACGCCAGATGCAATGTTCCCATTAGTGTATGCTGAAAAAGCAAGAGCAACTTTTGATCATAAACTGAAGTTTGTTAGTGAAGATGGAGAGTATAATTATAAACTTGTTAAATTTAATGGTGGTCAAGTTTTAAATATGGTTATTGCCAGTGCAAAAGCTGAATTAGAAGGTGAAGTAGCAGATATTAAAGAAAAATTTGAACAATTCTTAGAACAAGAAAAACTTGAAGGTGAAGTTGAGGGAGAAAATACAATTAAGCTTACACTTAAAGGAAAAGCAGCACACGGATCAACACCACAATATGGTATAAATGCTGCAACAAAATTAGCAGAATTTTTAAGTACATTAGGATTAGATAATAATGGTAAAAATTTTGTAGAATATATAGTAGAAAAGCTAGCTAATGATCCATTTGGTAAAAAATTAGGAATTGATTATTCTGATAATGAAATGGGAGAAGCTACGTATAACTATGGTATTCTAGATTATGATTTAGGGAAAAAAGTTGGTGTAGTTTCAACAGATTGTCGTCATCCTAAGAAATTTGATTTAGTAGATAGATTAAAAGGAGTTAAGGAAGATAATATTAATATTGAAGTTACAAGTACTAAAGAAGCTCACTATGTACCAAAAGATGATGAATTAGTAACTACATTAATGGATGTTTATAGAAAACATACAGGGGATACTAAAAATGACGCATTTGTATTAGGTGGAGGAACATATGCACGCTGTCTTAAAAAAGGTGTTGCATTTGGATTACTTTTCCCTGGTAAAGAAGATACAATGCACCAAGCAAATGAATATTTAGAAGTAGAAGATTTATTATTAGCAACTGCAATTTATGCTGAGGGAATTTATAAACTTTGCTGTGAATAATAAATTTTATAAAAATATTTATTAGATATAATGTTTCTTTTATAATAAATAAGGTAATAAGCAATCTCAAAGATATTAATGTTGATTCATATATATATAAATTATAATATCTTTGAGATTTTTAATTTTAGTTTTAAAATAGTATCTTGAAAAAAATGGTTAAAGAATGTAAAATATATAGTGCATTATAATTTTTAAAAAGAGATTGAAGAAAGGAGCAGTATAAAATATGTCTAAAGAATATTATCAGATGGGCTGGACTTTAGATGATACATATAACGAAGATTATTTTTGTTCGAGAGATAATCAACGTTACTTTATTAAAAAAAATACTACTCCGATGATAGCAACTCTTTCTGCAGAAGGTATTGTACCTAGATTAAGATGGACTAAGCGTATTAGTAATGGAGATGTATTAATCGCACAAGATTTTGAAAATGGTAGAACGTTAAATACAGAAGATATGACGGATAAACGTATACCTGAAATTTTGAAAAAAGTTCACGGATCATCAAAATTAAAAAAAATTATGAAGGCTCAAGGCTATGCTGAAGAAACAGCAGCTAGATCACTTTGTAATTTAAAATCTATTATTGCTGATGATCTTAGAAAAAATAGTAATATTGTGGATGCATTAAATTATTTAGAGAAGTGTTTGCCAGATGATGATGTAGAATACACACCTTGTCATACAGATTTACATAAAGATAACTGGTTACTTTCAGATCAAGGTAAACTATTCTTAGTAGATTGGGAGCATTCTATTCTATGTGATCCAGCTATCGATATTTCATTTGTATTATATCGATACATACCGCAAAGTGAATGGAATGAATGGCTAAAAATTTATGGGCAAGAGCCAACAATAAAGTATAGAAATAGACTAAAATGGTATATAACTTTACAATCTGTCATAATGATAGTTT
Source organism: Gemella parahaemolysans (assembly GCF_053758945.1). NCBI lineage: Bacteria > Bacillati > Bacillota > Bacilli > Caryophanales > Gemellaceae > Gemella > Gemella parahaemolysans. The sequence continues at coordinate 27,993 of NZ_JBSMTP010000012.1, read as the reverse complement.
GGTATCACGAGAAGAAACAATTAACGGAAATGAACTCGTGGCTAGTTTTTTTAAATAGTATTTTTAACGATTTTATATAAGCATTAAGTAGGAAAATCCTAATTAATGCTTTTATTTTTTTTATAATCGTTGTAAAATAGAAATAGTTCACAATATATTTTTATAGAAGAAATTGATATTTGAATATATTATAATAAATGAATTAATGGAGAGATGGAATGAGTATAAAACAATATAAATTATATCTAATAGACCTAGATGGTACAATTTACAACGGAGAGAAGAAGATAAAATATGCTAAGGAATTTGTTGATTATTTAAATGAAAATAATATAGACTATTTATTTTTAACTAATAATTCAACAAGGCAACCTAAAGATGTAGCAGAACATTTAAAGAAATTTGATATTGAGACATCAGAAGAACATGTATTTACATCAAGTGATGCTACTAAAATTTATCTTGAAGGTAAAGGATATAAAAATTTATATGTAATCGGTGAAGCGGGGCTTAAGAATACTTTAAATTCATTCGCTCAAAGAGAAAATGAGGAAGATATTGATGCAGTTGTAGTTGGTCTTGATAGACAACTTACTTATGATAAACTTGCAACTGCTGCAAAAGCTGTATTGAATGGGGCGGAACTGATTGGTACCAATCCAGACACATTGTTACCAACAGCAAATGGATTCGTACCAAGTAACGGGGGACAAGTAAAGTATCTAGAGTATGCAACTTCGACACAAGCTACATTTATTGGTAAGCCTAGCAAAATTATTATGGAAAGTGCTATGAATTTATTTAGTTATAGCAAAGATGAAATTGTTATGGTAGGAGACAATTATGATACAGATATTATGTCTGGTATTAATGGTGGTATAGATACCATTCACGTTCAAACTGGTGTTACAAGCTTAGAAGATTTACAAAACAAAGAGCATAAACCAACTTATTCTATTAAAAATTTATTCGAGTTAGTTAAATAAAAGGAGAAATCATGATTATTAAAACAGAAGAACAATTACAAAAAATGAAAGAAATAGGATTCATCTGTGCTACCATTCGAGATGAAATGGTAAAAAAAGCAGTACCGGGTGTTTCTACAAAAGACTTAGATAATATAGCAAAAGAATTATTTGAAAAATATGGTGCAAAATCAGCGCCAATTACAGAGTATGATTTTCCAGGATATACATGTATTTCATTAAATTATCAAGCTGCACACGGAATTCCATCTAGTACTAAGATATTAAAAGATGGTGATTTACTTAATATAGATGTATCTGGATGCAAAGATGGATATTATGCAGATACTGGAATTTCTTTTGTTGTAGGTAAAGTAGATGATCCAATGAAAGAAAAAGTATGTGAAGTAGCTAAAGAAGCGTTTTATGAAGGAATTAAACATGCTTTAGCAGGAAGAAAAATTAACCAAATTGGTAAACATGTTCATAAAAAAATAAAAGAACATAAATTAGAAGTAATCGAAAACTTAACGGGTCACGGGATTGGAACTTCATTACACCAAGAACCACAGCATGTGTTTAATTATTTTGATCCGTGGGATAATTTAATCTTAAAAGATGGTATGTGTTTAGCAGTGGAACCTTTCGTATCTACTAAAGCAAAAACTGTAGGGAATTCAGATAGAGATGAGTGGGAATTAGTTGCAAATGATGGTTCTTATATTGCTCAATATGAACATACAATTGTTGTTAGAGAAAATGCTGAACCATTAATATTGACTAAAATTGATTAATTTTTAATGGAAAAAGTTGACAAGTTAATAAAAATGTTTTAAGATACTACTTATTATAAAATTATGGAGAGAAGAAAATGGCAGAAAATTTAGTAATAGTCGAATCTCCTTCTAAGGCAAAAACTATTGAAAAATATCTAGGGAAAAAATATAGAGTAATATCTTCAAAAGGTCATGTAAGAGACCTTCCTAAAAGTAGAATGGGAGTAGAAGTACTAGATAATGGAAATGTAGATGTTGATTATATTTCTATAAGAGGGAAGGGCGATGTAATTAAGTCTTTAAAAAAAGAAGCCAAAGGGAAAAAAGTATTCCTAGCATCCGATCCCGATAGAGAAGGAGAGGCAATAGCTTGGCATATTGCACATATTTTAGGATTAGATAATAATTCTGATAACAGAATTGTTTTTAATGAAATAACAAAAGATGCGGTAAAAGATGCAATAAAGCATCCACGTAAGATAAATACTGATTTAGTTCAGTCACAACAAGCTAGAAGAATATTAGATCGTTTAGTTGGGTATAATATTTCTCCTGTACTTTGGAAAAAAGTAAAACCAAAGCTATCTGCAGGAAGAGTGCAAAATGCAGCTCTAAAGCTAATTGTTGATAGGGAAGAAGAAATTCAAAAATTTGTTCCTCAAGAATATTGGTCTATGCCAATTGATTTTATAAAAAATAGAAAAGTCTTAACGGCTAATTTCTATTCTTATAAAGGTGAAAAACTTAAACTTGAAAGTAAAAAAGATGTAGATAATATAAGAAAAGCAATAGTAGGTGATACATTTAAAGTTACTAATGTAGCAAAAACTAATAAGAATAGAAATGCACCGAATGTTTATATCACTTCTACAATGCAACAAGATGCTTCAAGAAAGATTAACTTTAAAACACGTAAAACTATGAGTGTTGCTCAAGAATTGTATGAAGGTATTAACCTTAAAAAGTTAGGTGGAGTTACTGGTTTAATTACATACATGAGAACGGACTCTACAAGGGTTTCTGATGAAGCGGTTAAAATGGCTAGTGATTATATACTAAATAATTTTGGTAAAGAATATCTAGCATCAGCAGTTAAAGCTAGAAAATCAAGCAAGAATGTTCAAGATGCTCATGAAGGAATTAGACCTACAAATGTTAATTTTACGCCTGATAGTATTAAAGAATACTTATCAAATGATCAATACAAGTTATATAAACTGATATGGGAAAGATTCTTAGCTAGTCGAATGAGTGCTGCAGTTTATGAAACAAGTACAACAACATTTGAAAATAATAAAGTTGTCTATAGAGGAGCACATTCTAAGTTGCTGTTTAATGGATTCTTAGCTGTATTGAAGGAAAAAGAAAAAGTAAAACTTGCACCAGAATTTGAAGTTGGAGAAGATGCAAAAGTTAAAGAAATTAAAGAAGAACAGCATTTTACTCAACCGCCTGCACGATATTCTGAAGCTAAACTGATAGCTGAACTTGAAGAATTAGGAGTAGGGCGTCCTTCAACTTATGCTACAATTGTTGATACTTTACAAAAGAGATATTATGCAAAATTACAAAATAAAGTATTTACACCAACTGAATTAGGAACATTAGTTAGTAAGATAACAGAACAATATTTCCCTGATATAATAAACACTAAGTTTACAGCTAATCTTGAGAGTCAATTAGATGATATAGCAGAAGGTAAAGTAGGATGGGAAAAAACTATATATAACTTCTATAGTAATTTTAGAAAAGATGTTGAAAAAGCAGAAACGGAAATGGAAAAAGTGGAGATTAAACAAGAATTTACTGGAGAAAGCTGTCCAGAATGTTCTTCACCACTTGTATTTAAGTTAGGTAAATTCGGTAAGTTTATTGCTTGTTCTAATTTCCCTGACTGTAGATATACTAATACTATCCAAAAAAAGGTTGGAGTAACATGTCCAAAATGTAAGAAACATGAGATTTTAGAGAAGAAATCTAAAAAAGGGAAGTTATTCTACGGTTGTGAAGGATTCCCAGAATGTGATTTTGTTTCATGGGATAAACCCATAAATAGAAATTGTCCGAAATGTACAAATATCTTATATGAAGGAAAAAAAGGTGTACAATGTGCGCATTGTGACTATAAAGAAGAAATAAAAAAATAGGAAAAAACAAAAGGATTTGATAACTGTTCTCAATTATCAAATCCTTTTATTTTAAAGTATATATATATTTATTATAGAAAATTAATTGTTTAAAAATGATTGTATTATTGATATGTTAGAATTGTAAACGAAATATTTTCATCTATAACTCTCTTTAATTGTCAGAAAATTTAAAACATTTATCCAACAAAAAAGGTAATATTTTTTAATAATATATTGACAAATATTAATAAATATATTATTGTATATAACATATTTAAAAAAATAAAAAAATTTGGAGGAGATGACATGTTAAAATTTTTAAAGAAAAATCCATACGTTTCAATCGGACTTATGTTATTTGCACTATTTTTTGGAGCCGGTAATTTAATTTTCCCAGCATTCTTAGGACAAAACGCTGGAACAAACTTATCTACAGCGATGATTGGATTTATTATTATGGGAGTGGGATTACCACTATTAGGAGTTATAGTAATGGGGTATTCAGGAGCGGAAGACCTATTAGACTTATCAAGTAGAGCAGGGAAAGTATTCGGTGTCACTTTTACGACTTTACTATACTTAACAATTGGACCTTTCTTTGCGATTCCTAGAACAGGAACTACTACTTACGAATTAGGATTATCAAGTTTTGTTGCGCCAGAACACACTGTAGTTGCACAAGCAGTATTTTTAGCTTTCTTTATGGGATTAACATTATGGTTAGCTATCAGCCCTAATAAATTAGTAGATAGAATTGGGACTGTAATTACACCTGTTTTATTACTATCAATGATTGTTTTAATCATTGCATCACTAGTTAAACCTATGGGTGTAGCACAAGAACCTACAAAAACATACCAAACTACTACATTAGCATTTACAAATGGACTAATGGAAGGTTATAACACAATGGATGCATTAGCTTCATTAGTATTTGGTATTATCGTAATTAATTCTGTTAAGCTTTACGGAGCAAAAACAAAGAAAGAAGTTTTTAACAATTCAGCTAAATCAGCAATAATTGCAGCAGTATTATTAGCATTAGTATATGTATTTATTTCTAATATCGGATCTACTTCAGTATCTGTTTTAGGATTACAAAAAACTGGGGCTGGAGTATTGACTGGTGCTACAACATACTACTTTGGTAATGTTGGTAAATTATTACTATTTGTTATCGTATTTTTAGCTTGTTTAACGACGAGTGTTGGACTAGTAACAGCGTGTGCTTCATACTTTGTAAGACTTTATGACAAAGTAAGTTACAAAACATATGTTATTGCTTTAACAGTATTCTCATTTGCAGTAGGTAACTACGGATTAGCAGCAATCATCCAAGGAGCAGTTCCAGTATTAGTCTTACTTTATCCATTAACAATGGTAATTATCTTACTTGGATTTTTAAATAACTTCTTTGGTGGGAAAAAAGTTGTTTATATTTGTACTGTTTTATTCACTGGATTATTCAGTTTATATGCTACAGTAACTTCAACATTTAAACTTGCTGTTCCAGCTATTGATAATTTATTATCAAAAGTTAAATTCTTGCCAGTACCAGCAGATTTTGCTTGGTTAAACTTTGCACTTGTTGGTTTTGTACTGGGAGTTATATTAACATTTTTTGTTAAAGAAAATAAATAATAATTAAGGTGATGGGAGAAATATCTTCTATCATCTTTTATTTTTTGATTATTGTTTTGACAATAAGTTAAAGCAATGGTATTATAAGATATAATCTAATATTTTAGAAATGGAAAATAAATGTAAAGAACATTAAACTAATGTTATTTTTTATAGGAGAAATAATGGTTTTAGAATTTAAAGAATATAAAAAAAAGTTAAAAAAAGATACTATATTAGAGCTTGATTTCAAAGTTGAGACAGGAGAAATATTAACGATTATCAATAATAATCCTTCTAACTTAGAATTATTAAAAGAGTCTTTTAGACAAAGAACTAAATTTAAAGGTGAAATTTTATTTGATGGTGAAAATATTAATAAACAGAAATTATTATTTTCGAAAGATTTTGGTTTCTATAATGATTTATCACTATTAAAAAATATAAAAAATGCCTTATCTTTATTTAATATTAAAGTTTCAGATGATGAATTAGTTGGAGATATAGAGTTTTTAAACTTAGTTTCTTCTACTAAATACAAAGATTTACTTCCAAATGAAGTAATAAAATTTCATATTTTGTTTTCAATTTTGGTTGATCAAAATATTTTGATTATTGATAACACAGAGGAACATTTAACTGTAATCGATAAAGAAGAAATAAGTGAATTAATTCTTGAAAAATCAAATAATGCTAATGTTATTATTTTAGATACAATGCTTAACAGCTATAACAGTATTGCGGATAAAGTATTAGTCATTACTGATGGGATAAAGTCATATTTTGGAAATTTAGAAGATTTATTAATTTTAAAACAATTGACAGCAATCAATGTTTCTAGTCAAGAAAATCTAGATATTGCACTAGAAGGATATCAATATACGCTTTATCATGATAATGAGATAGTGGTTAGAGAAGAAGTTCTTGAAGAAGTAGTTTATGCTTTATTGAAAAATAATATGGAAGTATTTCAAATTCGTAATTTAGGAGAAAAAATTAAATTATATGAGGGAGAGGCTGATTTGTAATGTTATTAGCGGTAGAATTTGGAAAGTTATTTCGACGAAAATTCAATTATTTATTTTTAATTATTTTAGCATTAATTAATTTAGCATTAGTGTATAAGCTAGATACATTAGCTACATATTACGATATGTCAATCTTAAATATTATATTTAATATAATATTTAAGATTAATCTAGTGTTAGTAGTTTTTGTTATGGGAATAAATTATATATTTTCATATAGAGAAGATTATATTTCAAAAGTTAACGTACTTTTAGAAATAAGAAAAAAGAAAATAGTGCGTGATATATTTTCTATTTTAGCAAATTTAATTTATTTTTTAGTTTATTATGCTATAGTAATGTCATGTTTCATAGGTATTATTTTTTTACGTAAGAAAAATATCTTTGAAGAATTAAAAGCTTTAGCGCAAAATGTTAATACTACAGGTGCTTATGCTGTAATGTTAGTTTTATTACTGTTGTTTGCTAATCTTATATTTTTATTAGCATTAACACTATTTAATAATACGAACTTAGCAATATCTTTTTCGCTTTTATATTTTATTGGTGGAGAAGTGATTGCAAATATGCTAAAAACTAGATTTACTATTCCGGCAGAAAGAGTAGATAACAGTGTATTAACTATCTTTACGAAATCATTTAATCTATTAAATCAAAATATTACATTTAATCTAGGTAGTTTTTTACCACTAGTGTTAAACATGATAGGACTGATGATTGTTATAGTTATTGTTAGATTGATGAAAAAAATAATAGGATAGAAGGAGATAATAATGGATACACAGATATTAATTCAATATGTAATAGTATTATTAAGTTTAGTGCTATTGGAAGGCTTACTATCAGCTGATAATGCTATTGTACTAGCAGTTATGGTTAGACATTTGCCGCCTAAAGAACAAAAACATGCACTGATGTATGGTCTAGCAGGAGCATTGATATTTAGAATCATTGCAATATTTTTAATTACAATCTTGGCACAGTATTGGGAAATTCAAGTTCTAGGAGGATTATACTTATTATATATGGCAGGTGTCCATATTAAAGAGTTTTTTGATAAACGCAAAGAAGGAAATGGAAGTGAAGAAATAGCGGAGCCGAAGAAACAGAGTGGTTTTTGGGCAACAGTGATTAAAGTTGAGTTAACTGATATAGCTTTTGCTATCGATTCAATTTTAGCTGCTGTAGCGATTGCCATAACTCTACCACATATTTCCGAAACGTCAATTGGAGGTATCAACCTTGGTCAGTTTTCAGTAATGGTAATAGGTGGATTTATTGGTGTAATCATTATGCGTTATGCTGCTAATATATTCATCAAAGTTTTAGAAACTAAACCTGGTTTAGAAATTGCAGCTTTTCTAATTGTAGGCTGGGTCGGTATTAAGTTATTTGTTATAGCTGCTGCTCATGAAAAATTAGGGCTTATTCCACATGAATTTCCACATTCGACACTTTGGACTGTTATTTTCTGGGTAGTATTACTTGGATTATTAGTTTGGGGAATATTAGTTTCAAAAAGATTTGAAAATAAATAGTTAATTAGAAGAGATGATATGTATATATCGTCTCTTTTTAGTATTTGTATGTTTCTTATTTTCATATACACAAATTGATATCTATGATATAATTTAAAATTATATATTAAAATACAAGGAGGATAAAAATGGCATTTGATGGTTTCTTTATAAGAAAAATGGTAAAAGAATTAGAAGAGAATATTTTACAAGGACGTATAAATAAAGTAAATAATCTATCTACTGATGAATTTGTCTTTTCAGTTAGAAAAGGAAAAAATTTGAAATTGTTTTTATCTGCAAATCCAAGTGCGTCTAGAATACAGTTAACGAATAATAGTTTTGAAAATCCTTCAACACCTTCAAATTTTTGTTCAGTACTTAGAAAATATTTAACAGGTGGAATAATATTAGAAATTAATCAGATTAATAATGATCGAATAGTGATTTTTAAAATAAAAAACTTTGATGATTTAGGTTATGAAAAGTATTACTATCTAATTTCAGAATTAATGGGAAAACACTCAAATATAATATTAACTAATGAAGACAATATAATCTTAGAGTCTTTGAAGAATAGCTACAGTCTTGAGTATAAGAGATCTACTATATCTAATATGGAATATACTCTTCCTCCAACAGTTGAAAAAATTAATCCCTTTGACTTTAATCGCTATAATGATATTGAGTTTTCTGTTGATGACAAGAAATTCTTAATGAAAAGTTTCTACGGTGTTTCAGCGCTACTGAATAATTACTTTGAAAAAAATTCGGAAGAAGATTTGAAAAATTCTTTTATGAATTTTTGTAAAGAATTTGACAATTATGACAAGCCTTCCTTACTTGAAGAAAATGGTAAGAAAGATTTTTACTTTTTTGATGTAAAGGAATATAGTAAAGAATTCGAATCATTGTCACAATTACTTGATTATTATTATATGGACATTGCGAGAGAGTCTATTAATAAGAACACTGATAGAAAACTTTTTAATTTTATTAATTCTAAAATCAATAGATTAACTAAAAAAATAGATATACTGGAAGATGAACTTGAGCAGGCTAATAGTAGAGATGATTATAAGTTAAAAGGACAGTTATTGATTTCTAATATCTATATGTTTAAAAAAGAAATTCCTGAAACTGTGACGTTACAAAATTTTTATAGTGAAAATTTATCGGATATAGAAATAGAGTTAGATTCGAACCTGACAATTGAGAAAAACTCTGAGAAGTACTTTAATTTATATAAAAAAAATAAACGAACTATTGAGAATTTGATTGAACAAATAGAGATTGCAAAACAGGATTTAGGATATTTTGAAACTATTAAATTCCAAATTGAAAATGCAGATAAAACTGATATAGCAGAAATTAAAGAAGAATTGACTGCTAATGGAATATTAAAAGAAAAGATTAAGGTAAATAAGAAAAAGAATAAGAGTAACTATTTTGTAATTAATCATAATGGTACTGCCATTTATGTTGGAAAAAATAATCTTCAAAATGATGCTATTACTAATAAATTAGCAAGACGAGATTACCTATGGTTTCATGCTAAAGATATTCCTGGCAGTCATGTGGTAATCTTTGATAGTAATCCTAGTGAAGAGACAATAGAAGTTGCATCAATGTTAGCTGCTTATTATTCGAAGCTTAAAAATGAAGAGTATGTTAATGTTGATAGAACGTTAATTAAAAATGTAAAAAAAATACCTGGTGCTAAACCGGGATTAGTAACTTATACCGGACAAAAAACAGTTAGACAAAAAATTGATAAAGATCTTATAGGAGAACTTTTAATAAAATAAAACAATTAAATAGTGAAGGAAGGTGAACATATGAATGATAAATTAGACGTAAAAACAGCTATAAAAGACACCTTACCGACAGTTTTTGGGTACATAGGTATAGGGTTAGCCTTTGGAATTATTGCGAGCTCAGTGGGGATTAATCCTTTCTTTGTTGGGGCAATGTCGTTATTTATATATGCAGGAGGAGCTCAATTTGTAACTGTAAGTATGCTTTCAAGTGGCTTTCCTATACTCTCAATTGTCTTGGCAACTTTTTTAATTAATTCAAGAATGATATTAATGAGTATGGCAACATCTCCGTTTTTTAAACGATATAGTGTATTCAAGAATATTATTATTGGTACTTTTTTAACTGATGAGAGTTTTGCTTTAGGAATGAACAAACAAAACTATACTAATGGAAGGCTAACTTATGAATGGTTTAACGCCGCTAATCTAGTATCGTATATCACATGGGTTGTTTCTTCTGTTGCGGGTGCATTATTAGGTGGAATAGTTAAGGATCCTAAGGCACTAGGCTTAGATTTTGCTCTTGTAGCAATGTTTATAGGATTGTTATATTTACAAGTTATTTCAGATTTTACTATTAAGAAAAAAGTACAATTTCTAGTAATTGTTGTTGTATTCTTCTTAGTATACTTTGGAATGATTGTTATCCCGAGCAATGTATTGATTATAGTAGTTACCTTAATAGGATGTGCGATAGGAGTGGTGTTGAAAAATGTTATCTACTAACTATATTATTTTAACAATATTAGGATGTACAATTGTAACTTGGTTATCTAGGGTACTCCCATTTGTATTATTGAAGAAATTTGACTTACCTAAAGCTATAATAGAGTATCTAAGTTTTGTGCCGATTGTAATAATGTCAGCTTTATGGTTTGATAGCCTATTTATTCAAAAGATTGGGGAGTTTCCTCAGATTAATTATGAAAATCTATTTGCCTCTTTACCAACGGTAATAAGTGCAATTATTTCAAAAAGTCTCTTGGTAATAGTTGTAGTGGGAATATTATCTCTAGCAATTATTAGACTTGTATTCTAAAAATATTAGTTATCTTCTTCGAGCAAAAAATTGAGAATTTTAAGAAAATATTACCAAATTAATTTACAACTTAAATATACATGTTTATAGTTTAAATTTTTTCCGATTTATGGTATTATATAAGGATAATAAAACATAACAGAAGGATACGAAAAATGGAGAAAGGATTATTAATAGTTCTTTCAGGACCTTCAGGAGTAGGTAAAGGTACTGTTAGAAAAAGAATTTTTGAAAGTAATGATGTTGACTTCGAATATTCAATTTCAATGACATCAAGAGGTATTAGGCCCGGTGAAGTGGACGGGGTTGATTATTTCTTTAAAACAAAAGAAGAATTTGAATCTTTAATTCAACAAGGAGAGCTATTAGAGTATGCTCAATATGTCGACAATTATTACGGAACTCCCGTTAAATATGTAAGGGAGACGATGGAAAAAGGAAAAGATATATTTTTAGAGATTGAAGTACAAGGTGCAGGACAAGTAAAAAGTAAAATTCCAGATGCTTTATTTATATTTTTAGCACCACCTAGTATTGGTGACCTTAAAGAAAGACTAAAAGGTCGTGGAACTGAAAGTGATGAAGTAATAGAATCACGTATAGCTAAGGCTAAAAAAGAAATTAATATGATGCACTTATATGATTATGTCGTAGAAAATGATGAAGTAGATAAAGCTGTAGAAAGAATTAAAGCAATCATACTTAGTGAGCATTTAAAACGTGAGCGTATAGAGATGAAATATAGAAGAGCGTTATTAGAATTAGAAGAAATGTAGGAGAAAAAAATGTTATATCCAAAATTAGACGTATTAAAATCAAAAGTAAATTCAAAATATATGCTAGTATCATTAGCAAGTAAAAGAGCAAGAGAATTATTTGCAAATCCTGAAACAAGCAAACTAGACAAATACACTTCTCACAAAGAAGTTGGTAAAGCATTAGAAGAAATTGCTGAAGGTAAAATTTCTGTATTAGAAAAATAGTTTAAATTATTGTTTACAAAATAGTATTTTTAGTGTAAAGTAATATAAGTGTTTTTCTTTGAGTGATCGCGGCAGTAATGCTGAGGAAAGTCCATACTCACACAGGCTGAGATGCTTGTAGTGTTCAACGCTAAACGAAAAAATAAGTTTAGGCACCTTATGGTGACGGCAGAAAATATGACCTAAGTAGTTTTCTATATGGTTATATGTCTTGAAAGTGCCACAGTGACGGAGTTCTTATAGAAATATAAGAAGTGGAACGCGGTAAACCCCTTGAGTGAGCAATTCAAATTTTGGTAGAAGCACTTATTCCGCAGAAATGAATGTAGGAATAGGAAATATGTATATATTTAGACAGATGATCACAGCTATTTTTACGAGAGTAAACTAGTCTCGTTTGAGTAAGATAGATACAGAATATGGCTTATGATAAGAAAAACAACTAGTTCTAGGGGCTCTTAGGAGCCCCTTTTTTTAAGGAGGAAGAAATGAATTTTAATTTAGTAGCAACAACCCCGATGGGAATTGAAGCAATTGTAGCTAAAGAAGTGCAAGAATTAGGTTATGAAACAAAAGTAGAAAACGGGAGAGTATATTATTCAGGAGATAAGAGAGCGATAGTACGTTCTAATCTGTGGTTAAGATGTGCAGATAGGGTTAAAATCGTAGTTGCACAATTTCCTGCGTATACTTTCGAAGAACTTTTTGAAAAAACTAAAGAAATAGAATGGGATAAATATCTTCCAGTAGATGCCAAATTCCCTGTAGATGGACGAAGTCATAAATCTACACTATTTAGTGTTTCTGACTGTCAGTCAATTGTTAAAAAAGCTATTGTTGAAAAAATGAAGAAAAGTTATGGTATAACAGGATGGTTAACTGAGACAGGTGCTAGATATAGATTAGAGATTATTATGTTAAATGATATTGCAACTATTCTATTAGATACTTCTGGCGATGGTCTTCATAAGCGTGGATATCGAGCTAAACAGGGTACAGCACCATTAAAAGAAACATTAGCAGCAGCAATGGTAAAATTGACAAATTGGAAAGGTGAAACACCTCTATACGATTTATTCTGTGGTTCAGGAACATTATTAATAGAAGCAGCAATGGCAGCACAAAATATGGCACCTGGAATCAATAGAAGTTTTGATTTCGAAAAATGGCCTTGGATGCCTAAAAGCCTTGTAGATGAAGAAAGAAATAAGGCTGAGGATTTAATAGACTATGATAAAGAATTGGAGTTATATGGATCAGATATCGATCCGAAAATGATAGCAACAGCGGAGAATAATGCTGAAGAAATAGGATTAGCAGGAGTTATTAAGTTTAAACAGATGTCAGTTTTCGACTTTGTAGCGAAGAAGGAAACAGGGTGTGTTATTGCCAACCCACCGTATGGAGAACGATTAGGTGAGAAAAAAGAAGTAGAGGCTATGTATAAGTTCTTAGGAACGGAATTAAAAAATAAAAAACATTGGTCACTATACTTACTAACTTCTCATAAAATGTTTGAACATTTATATGGAAAAAAGGCTACAAAAAGAAGAAAATTATTTAATGGTTCTATTGAATGTACCTATTATCAATACTGGGGAGAAAAGTTAAGATAATATTTGACAATTATAAAAATATATCATAAAATAAGGATGTAAGTAGAGTTATATATAAAGAAAAGAGGTTGAGTTTATGCATTTAACAAAAAGTACTGAACAAGCAATCTGTATAATGGTGATGTTATATCTTCAAGATAGACATGTTTTCTTAAATTCAAAAGAGATAAGTCAACGTTTAAATATATCTCCAACGTATCTGAAAAAAATTATGAGAAAATTAGTTGTCAATGATTTAGTAAAAGCTAATACTGGAATTGGCGGAGGTTATAAATATAAATCAAATAAAAAAGTTACTTTATATGATATATATGTTGCACTAAATGGTGAAGTTGAAATTTTTGCATTAAAAACAGATTATGTGTCTAGAATTTTTGAAGGTGCTTTAGCTGTAGATAAACGTTATAGTAAATATTTGAAAAAAGTAAATACTGTAAATAAGGCGATTAAATCTTCATTAGAAGAGATTACAATTGAAAATTTAGTTGAAGATATCCTAGAGGAGAATGCTAAGATACGACTAGATTGGAATAATTGGGAAGACGAATTTGAAAGAGTAAATGTCTTTTTCAAAGGATAAGAAAAACGGTTATGAATTTTCATAACCGTTTTTTGTTTTTTATAAAGCGCTAGAAAATGCTTCGATAAATTTATCAATATTTTCAAAATCTTCATCAGTGTCTGCTTCGATTTCAATTTTAAGGTTTTCCGTCGGATTAGTTGCACCAGTTTTAGCGATTTGTTCATCAAATTGATCAACGCAAACACAATATTCATCATAAATAGTGTCTCCAGTACCGATTACACCGTAGATTTTTCCTTCATAATTTTTATCTGCAAGAGCTTCAAAAAATTCTTCCATTTCTTCTGGTAGTTCACCTTCGCCGTATGTATAACTCGCAACGATAAAGGCATCTGCATCGTCAAGGAAATCGAAATCTTCCATATCTTCGATAAATAATTTTTCTATCTCTAAACCTTTTTCTTCTTCGAATTTTTCAATCATTAAATCAGATAACATTTCAGTATTACCTGTTAAACTTGCATAAACTAATTTAATATTCAAAAAAATCCCTCCGTTCTATTAGTGTATAAATGATAACTATTTCTTATTATAACGTATTAGAAAAATTTAGTAAACAAAAAAATTTCAGAATATTTTTTTCAGGCAAAACTATTGAAAAATTCTGAAAATTGTAGTTTAATTAAAATATCATTTACATTTCGGAGGTATAATATGGAAAAAGGTCTTAATCTTTTCCATTCTATCTGTAGTTGGTGTGAAATTTAATATAAAAATTTTACAAAATACAAAGAGAAAATGAGTAGTTAACTCATTTGGAGGATAGACAATGGAAAACAAATTTACATTTTTTGAGAAATTTATTATGATTTCTACAAAGGAAACTTTATTATTTTTAGTAGTGCTTTTTGGATTATTTTACTTTATGTATTATTTAGCTAAAAAGAGAGTTAGTTCTTCAAAAAGAACTTTATTATCTACAGCAATTGGTTTACTTTTAGGTATCGCTATTCAAGCATATTCAGGATTTAGCGATGAACCTATGAAAATCAAATATGTTGCTGAGACTACAACTTGGTATTCATTATTCGGTAATGGTTTTATTGATTTAATTAAAATGTTAATTGTACCATTAGTACTTGTTTCTATTATTAATGTTATCGTTAATATAAATGCAAATACTGATGTAAAAAAACTAACACGTTTAACTTTAATTATTACCTTAGGAATGGTAGCTATAAGTTCAATTGTTGGATTTGTAGTATCTGCTATCTTTAAACTTGGAAGTAGTTCTATTGTATTAGGGAATGGAGATAGCAAAATTAAAGAAGTAAAAAATGTTGTTACTATTATTCGAGAATTAATCCCTTCAAATCCTATAAAAGCAATGGTTGACTTCAATGTTATTGGTGTAGTTATCTTTGCAATGTTTATAGGTTTAGCAGCAAGATATATTCAAAATAAAGATGAAAATAAAGTAAAAACTTTTATAGATTATATAGCCAATTTACATGCTATAGTTTCTCGTATGACAGTTTTAGTAATTAGATTACTACCTTATGCAGTAATTCCATTATTAGCGAATACAATTGCTCAAAGAGGATTGAAATCAATTAAAGATGTATTATTATTTATTGCTCTACTATATGTAGCGGTAGTAATTCAATTCATTATTCAAGGATTATTCTTAGTCTTACATGGTGTCTCACCAGTTACATATTTCAAAAAAGCAAGTAAGCCATTAGTTTTAGCATTTACATCTCGTTCAAGTGCAGGTACCTTACCTTTAACTATTAGTACGCTAACTAAAGAAATGGGAGTAAATCAATCAACTGCTAACTTTGTTGCTTCATTTTCATCTACAGCGGGAATGCAAGGATGTGCGGGAATTTATCCAACGATGTTAGTAGTGTTCTTAGCTAATGCTAATGGAATTGCAATTGATGCAACATTATTCATTATGACTGTAATTGTAGTAACATTAGGTTCTGTAGGTATCGCTGGTGTTCCAGGTACAGCAATTACTGCTGCTTCAGTTTCAGTAAACGGAGTAGGTTTTGGGGCATTATTCAATCAAATTAACCCAATTTTAGCAGTAGATCCAATCTTAGATATGGGGCGTACATGCTTAAATGTTAGTGGTGGTATGACAAATTCTATAATGGTTGATAAACATTTAGGTTTATTTAGTAAAGATAAATTTAATGAGTTTAACAAAGTTACAGAATAGAAATATTAATCGTAGTACGAAAGTACTACGATTTTTTTATAGGTAAAAAAGTATAGAGTCTCATTCAAATTGGGTATGTTATTATTAGGGGCTGATAAAAAGGTCATAAATTAAAAAAGTATATATTATAACTTATAGATACAGTGGTTTATTGATATCTAAATTCGCTTTATAAAAGCTTTTTAGATATCTAGTAAACTTTTCGGGAACGCCCCGGCAAAATCACGTTTTTTGAGTCACTCCCAATTAATATTAAATGTATATTATTAGTTTTTTTTTCCCCAATATGATAATATAGTAAAGGTAAAAATTTAGTAATATATCAAAATTTTGGTCAAAGCATTATTTTGCAATTACGTTAAAATATATGGAGGTACTATGACTGAATTTTTAAAAGAATATGATGTTATTGTAATTGGAGGAGGCCATGCTGGAATTGAGGCTGCGCATGCCGCTAGCAGAAAAGGTGTAAAAACTTTAATGATTACAATTAATTTAGATACTATTGGTTTTATGCCGTGTAATCCAAGCGTAGGAGGACCAGCAAAAGGGATTGTTGTTCGTGAAGTAGATGCACTTGGTGGACTTATGGGACGTGTAGCAGATAAAACTAATATTCAAAGTAAAATGTTAAATACAGCTAAAGGGCCTGCGGTACGTGCGTTAAGAATGCAATCTGATAAAGTTGAGTATCAACTGGAAATGAAGAGGATATTAGAAGATACTCCAAATTTGGATATTGAGCAAGCGATGGTGCGTGAACTTATTATTGAAGATAATAAAGTAGTTGGACTAAGAACTATGCTTGGAACAGCATATAAAGCTAAAACAATTATTATTACTACGGGTACTTATTTACGTGGTGAAATAGTAATTGGAGATATTAAGTATTCTTCAGGACCTAACCATCAGATGCCATCAATTGACCTTGCAAAACAACTGGAAGAATTAGGTTTTGATTTAGTTAGGTTTAAAACTGGAACACCACCAAGAGTTAATGCTGATAGTGTAGATTTTTCAAAAACAGCAATTCAGCCTGGTGATGAGGAGGAGCATGCATTTAGTTATGAAACTACAGAGTTTGTAAAAGATCAAGTTCCTTGTTGGTTAACTTATACTAATACAAATACGCATGAAATTATTGACAAAAACTTAGGTCGTTCTGCAATGTATTCTGGAGTAATAAAGGGAACAGGGCCAAGATACTGCCCAAGTATTGAAGATAAATATGTTCGTTTTAATGATAAAGAAAGACACCAACTATTCTTAGAACCAGAAGGTAGAAATACTAAAGAAATTTATGTGCAAGGTTTATCAACTTCGTTACCTGATGATGTACAAAGAGACATGGTTCGAAGTATTGCAGGATTAGAAAATGCAGTTATTATGCGTAATGGTTATGCTATTGAGTATGATGCTGTAAATCCAACTACACTTTGGCCAACATTAGAGACAAAATTAATCGATGGATTATTTACAGCAGGTCAGATTAATGGTACAAGTGGTTATGAAGAAGCTGCAGGTCAAGGAATCATGGCAGGAATAAATGCTGCATGTAAAGTTCTAGGAGAAGAACCTATGATTCTTGGTCGAGATGAAGCATATATTGGAGTTCTTATTGACGACTTAGTAACAAAAGGAACAAACGAACCTTATAGACTTCTAACTTCAAGAGCGGAGCATAGATTACTTTTACGTCATGATAATGCAGATATGCGTTTAACGGAAAAAGCTTATAATTACGGCTTAGTAACTGAAGAAAGATACAATAAATTCTGTGAAAAACGTAAAATGGTAGCTGATGAAATTGAAAGACTTAAAACTTTCAGAATAACTCCAACAGCTGCGACTTTAGAAAAATTAGCAGAGTTAAATAGTGCGGAAATTCGCGATGGAATCTTAGCGATTGATATGTTAAGACGTCCAGAATTATCTCATGCGAATGTACTTTATTTAGCAAATGACGAAACAGTTTTACCTAAAGACGTAGTAGAACAAGTTGAAATAGAGGTTAAATATGAAGGGTATATTAAAAAATCTATTCAACAAGTTGAAAAACTAAAAAAAATGAATGAGATGAAAATACCTACAGATTTAAATTATGATGATGTACCAAGTTTAGCTTTAGAAGCAAGGGAAAAACTAAAAAAAGTTTTACCATTAACTATTGGACAAGCATCTCGTATATCAGGAGTTAACCCAGCGGATATTTCTATTCTATTAGTATACTTAGAACAAAGAAGAGGTATGAATAATGAATAAAGAGCAATTCTATAATGCTGTGAAAGAAAAAGTAGGTATAGAATTATCAGAACTTCAGAAAAAGCAATATAGTAAATACTATGATTTAGTTGTAGAATGGAATCAAAAAATCAATCTTACAGCTATTACTGAAGAAGATGAGTTTTATACCAAACATTTCTTTGATTCGATTTCTTTAGCATTTTATAAAGATTATTCAAATATTGAAAGTATTTGCGATGTGGGAAGCGGCGCAGGATTTCCGTCTATTCCATTGAAAATATTATACCCGAATTTAAAAGTTACTATTGTTGATTCTTTAAATAAACGTATTAAGTTTTTAAATTTAGTTAAAGATGAACTGGGACTTACTGATTGTAATTTTGTTCATGCAAGAGCAGAAGAGTTTGGGCAAAATAAAGAATACAGAGAAAGTTTTGAGATAGTTACTGCTAGAGCGGTAGCAAGATTAAATGTATTAGCTGAGCTTTGTTTACCATTAGTTAAGAAAGATGGTTACTTCTTAAGTCTAAAAGCTCAAAAAGCTGAAGAAGAAACTAAAGAAGCAATTAATGCAATAAAACTTTTAGGTGGAAAATTAGAGCAAGATCTTGAATTTGATATTGAAGGTGAAGAAAGGCATATATTAGAAATTCGTAAAACCAAAGAAACACCTAATAAATATCCAAGAAAAGTGGGTACACCGAATAAAAAACCGTTACTATAAGATATAAGAAGGAGAATTTTGAAGTATAAACTTCAAAATTCTCTTTTTGTATACACTTTAACATTATAAAAAAAGAAAAAAACAATAAATTTTCAAAAAATTCTTTACTTTTTTTTGATTTTATATTATTATATTTATTATATTAAAAACAAACAAGAAAAAGGAGGATGTATATGTCAAAAAAAGTAAAGGATTTTCTTAATATTATTTTAAACGGTACTGCCCTAGGTGTAGTTGCTGGATTAATTCCAAATGCGGTTTTAAGTACGTTATTTAAGTATTTAGGAACGTTATTTGCACCAAGTTTATTCACTACACTTTCACAAGCGATGTATTTATTACAATTTTCTATCCCAGTTTTAGTTGGAGTTATTGTAGGGCAAAGTTTAAAATTTAAACCCCTAGAATCAGCAGTATTAGGAGCAACTGTCTTAGCAGCAAGTGGTTCGTTGACATTCAATGCACAGACAAAAGCCTGGACAGGGGTTCCAATGGGAGATTTATTTAATGTTATATTAGTGACAATAATAGGTGCATTAGTAATAAATCTTGTAAAAGATAAATTTGGAGCTGTTACAATTATTTTCTTACCAATAGCTGGGGGATTAGTAGCTGCTTTAGGATTGGTTACATTACCATATACAAAGAGTTTAACAAAACTTTTAGCATCAGTAATTTTTGAATTTACAACATTACAACCAGTATTAATGTGTATATTAATAACAATGGCATTCTCATTCTTAATCGTAACACCTGTATCGACTGTTGCGATGGGATTGATTTTATTTACAAATGAGAACTATGTAGGTGCTGGGGCTGCTACATTAGGGCTAGTATCTGCAGCAGCAGTTTTAGCTATCGGTACATACAGAGCAAATAGTAAAGGTGCAAGTGTTGCTATTCTTCTAGGAGCAATTAAACTTATGATGCCTAACTGTGCACGTAAGCCACAATTACTTCTTACTATTTTAACAACAGCAGCAATTACAGGACTTTCAGGTTATTTCTTGAAAATTCTTGGAACACATGAAAGTGCAGGATTTGGTATTATAGGGTTAATTGGACCAACCAAATCATATGCGATGAACGGTGGGAACTTGCTTCCTATACTTTTAGCATTTTTTGTAATACCATTCACAGTTGCATTTTTGGCTGATAGAATTTATTCAGATGTTTTAAAATTATACAGCAAAGAAGCATATAAACCTGAAAACTTATAAGAGTTTAAAGATATTCGGACTATCTTCGAATATCTTTTTTTTATGCTAAAAATTTAGATAACGTTGACAAAGTAAAATTGTAATTATAAAATTAAAGTAGAAAATAAATTAAGGAGAATGATTATGAAAATATTATTTGCAGGAGCTGGGGCGCTAGGTTCAAGATTTGGTTATATGTTGTTTAAAAATAACGAGGATGTTACTTTTGTCGATACTTGGGAAGCTCATATTGAAAATATAAGAAATAAAGGATTAAAGGTCATTATTGATGATGTTGATTTAGGAAACTACTATATTCCTATTTATAAACCCGAGCAGATTTCAGGGAAGTATGATGTTATATTTGTAGCAACTAAATCAATGCAGTTAAGACCAATGTTAGAAAGTGTAAAGCATCTTTTACACGAAGATACTAAAATTATTTGTATTTTAAATGGTCTTGGGCATGTAGAAACATTAAAAGATTATGTAAAAGAAGAAAATATTTTAATAGGTGTTACGGTGTGGACTAGTGGTCTTGGTGGACCAGGAATACTGGAAGCCCATGGTACAGGAAAAATAGAATTAAAACAAGTTAAAGAGGTTAATCTAGAAAAAACATTAGCTTTAGTAGAAAGATTTAATGATGCTGGATTAAATATTAAGTATTCAGCTGATACTGATCAATCAATCTGGCATAAAGCTGGATTAAACTGTGTTCTAAATTCATATTGTACTTTAATTGATTGTAATATTAACCAATATGGAAGTTATGTTAAAAATTTAGAGTTAACGAGAGCGGTTTTGAATGAGGTAACAACTGTAGGAAGAGCAGAAGGTATTGATGTAAAACAAGAAGTTATTGAAAAAAATATAGAAAGTCTATTCTCACTAGAAACGGGAGGAGCACATTATCCTTCTCTTTATCAAGATATGAAAAATGGTCGCCTTACCGAGATTGATTATTTAAATGGAGCGATATCGAAATTAGGGAAAATCCATAATATTCCAACGCCTGTTTGTGACGCTATTACATTAATGATTCATGCTAAAGAATTCATTAATGGTAATAAGTAATAGTATCATAAAAGGGATGCTAAAAGGCTCTGACTGGAGAATTACCAATGTTTCACTTGTATTTTTTTATTAAAAAAGGTATAATAGTTCGTATGTTCAATTTGACTATTTTTAAATAGGAGGAAAAGATATGTCATTAGAAATTAATAATGAATTTGGTCATGTTTCTATAAGTGACGATGTTATCGCATCAGTAGCTGGTGGAGCAGCGGTTAGTTGCTACGGAATTATAGGAATGGCTAGTAAAAATCAAGTTAAAGATGGAATTACAGAAATTTTACGTAAAGAAAATTACGCAAAAGGAATTAAAGTAAAAAAAGATGAAGATAAACTTGTTATTGATTTATATATCATTGTTATGTATGGAACAAAAATTTCAGAAATAGCAAACAATGTACAATCTTCAGTTAAATATCAAATAGAAAAAATACTAGGTGTTAAAGTAGATGAAATTAACATTTACATTCAAGGCATCAAGGTAAATAAATAGGAGGAAAGATAGTGGAGAAAATAAACGGACTTGTTTTAGCTGAAATGATTGACTTAGGATCGAAAAATTTAGCTAAAAATGCAGAAAAAATAAACGCATTAAATGTTTTCCCTGTACCAGATGGTGACACAGGAACAAATATGAATCTTTCGATGTCATCAGGTGCAAAAGAAACAGCTGCAAATGTTGTTGAAAACATCGGTGAATTAGGTAAATCTTTTTCTAAAGGTTTATTAATGGGTGCACGTGGAAACTCTGGTGTTATCCTTTCTCAACTATTTAGAGGGATGTCTCAACACATCGCTGATAAAAAGGAAGTTAATGCAAAAGAATTTGCTGAAGCTATTCAAAATGGAGTAAGTATCGCGTATAAAGCGATAATTAAACCTGTAGAAGGAACAATCCTAACAGTTGCACGTGAAGCAGCAGAAGCTGGACTTAAAGAAGCAGAGAATACTACTTCTGTAGTAGAAGTAATGGAAGCTATATATGCTGAAGCCCAAGCGTCACTAAAAAGAACACCTGAATTATTACCAATCTTAAAAGAAGTTGGTGTAGTAGATTCAGGAGGTCAAGGTCTTGTTTGTGTATATCAAGGATTTGTTGCTGCGTTAAAAGGTGAGAAAATCGAAGGTCTAGAAGCAGTGGAAACTAATGTTGTTGACATGCAATTTGAAGACGATCATGATATGGATTTCATGAGCCCTGAAGATATAGTGTATGGATTCTGTACAGAATTCACTGTACGTCTTGATAAAGAGAAAAAAGAATTTAATGAAGATAAATTCCGTGAAGATATGAGTAAATTTGGTGATTCATTATTAGTTATTTCTGATAGTGAGTATGTAAAAATTCATGTTCATACAGAAACTCCAGGTGACGTGTTTAACTATGGACAACAATATGGAGAACTTATCAAAATTAAATCTGATAATATGAGAGAACAACACCGTGAAGTTCTTAGAAAACAAGAAACTAAACAAGCTACAACTTCAAAAGAACTTAAAGAACAAGCGATGATTTCTATTTCTATGGGAGCTGGATTAAGTAAAGTTCTAACTTCAATGGGAGTTGATTATATCGTAGAAGGTGGACAAACAATGAATCCATCTACTGAAGATATTATGAAAGCTATTAAAGAAGTTAACGCTAAGAATATCTTTATTTTCCCTAATAACAAAAACATCCAACTTGCAGCAAAGCAAGCTGCTGAGTTAGCTGAAGAAAATGTTTTTGTTGTTGAAAGTAAAACAGCACCTCAAGGATTAGCAGCAGTTATGGTATTTAATCCACAAGCATCTGCTGAAGAAAACTTTGCAAATATGCAAGAAGTATTATCTACGGTAAGTACTTTAGAAGTAACTCATGCTGTTCGTGATACTAATATTGAAGGTGTTGAAATTAAAAAAGACGAATTTATGGGGATTAGAGATGGTAAGATTGTAGTTTCTAATTTATCGCTAAATACAGTATTAGAAGAATTACTAGAAAAATCTCTTGATGAAGATTCTGAAATTGTTACTCTTTACCTTGGTGAAGAAAGTACAGAAGACTATACTGATTTCTTAGAACAATTAATCGAAGAAAAATATCCTGATGTAGAAGTAGAACTTATTGAATCAGGACAACCGGTATATCCATACATTATCGGAGTCGAATAATTAAATGTTAAATTAAAAAAGTAGCATTAGTCTAAAATAGATTAATGCTACTTTAAAGTTGATAGAGTAAAATAACAATATACTAATCATAAGACATTAAAGTAAAATAGATTATGATTGGAAAGGAGAAAACATGGTTGATATAATTATTGCATTATTATTAGCAGCAGGTGCGTACTTAGGATACAAACGTGGGTTAATCATGCAAATTTTTTATCTAGGAACAATTGTAATAGGGTATGTAGTATCAATGTTATTCAGTTCAAGATTAGCATATTTATTTACAAGTATGATACCAATTCCAATTGATGTTACAGATGGTTTAGAAGGAATATATAAAGGATTAAATATTCCAACTGCATATTATCGAATAGTTTCATTTATTGTATTATTTATTGTAATCCGATTAATAATACAAATTCTAGCACAAACATTAGGAGTTGTTAGAAAATTACCGTTAATAAAAATAACGGACAGATATTTAGGAGCTATTTTAGGATTTGTAGAAATTTATTTAATAGTTTTTGTAGTGTTATATCTAGTAACAGTATTGCCTACACCAGATTGGAAGATAGCGATATTTAAGGATTCAGTTTTACCAGACTACATAATACAAAACACGCCAGTGTTATCAAAACAGTTTATTAGTTTATTCTTTAATAAATAATTGAAAAATTCGGAGTATGAAAAGTGCTTCGAATTTTTTGTATATTTAAACCAGATTATGATTTTAATCGAAAGAAATTGTTTAATGCTTGTATTTAGTGTATAATAGTTGGTGTTATAAAAAGATAAAGTATGTAGATATAGATAGAAGGAGTGAGATTAGATTGAATAAAATTACTCAAAAGAAACTTAATTTAGACTTAGTTTTAAAAGATGTAGAGAAATATTGTTTTTCAGAGTTATCTTATGAAAAAATAAAAAATTTAGAATATATAACAAATTACGAGAAATTAGTAGAAGTTCATAAAGAAAATGAAGAGGGATATGATTTATTAAGAAAGTATCCAAATGAATTCAAATTGAAAATATTTGATTATAATGCTAGTGTTAAGAAAGCAAAAATTGATAGTGTACTTTCAGAAAAGGAACTCTTCTATATATTAAGAAATATTATAACTTATGATAGATTTTCTAGAAGATTTGAGAATATTAAATTACAAGAACATTTTAATTATCCAAGTTTAACAAAATATGTTGTTAAACTAGATGATTTTAGTGATCTAGAGAGATATCTAGATAGAATTATAGATGAAGATGGATATATAAGACCGGATGCTTCATTAGAACTGAAGAATATTAAGATAAATATTGCTAAGTTAAAAAACAAAGGTGATCAAATTTTAAAAAATATCTTGCGTTCAAATGTTAAAAAATTAACTGAAGCGATTGTTACAAAAAGAAATGATCGCGATGTTATTTTAGTAAAACCAGAATATAAAAATGATTTTGGTGGAATTATCCATGATGAAAGTGCATCAGGTAATACTTTTTATGTTGAACCAAAAGAAAATGTAGAGATTAATAATGAAATTGGCATACTAAGACGTAAAGAGAAAGAAGAAATTCTTAGAATTTTAAAAGAAGCTTCAGAAGTTATTAAAGAAAAAGCAGATGAGCTTATAAATTCACTTTGGAATTTTTCACAAATCGAATTTATTTTTTCAAAAATGAATTTTTGCGCTAGAAATGGTTTTAATAAACAAAACATAGTAAATTCACAAGAACTTAATCTAAAGAAAGCATATAATCCTTTAATTGATAAAGATGTAGTTGTGAAAAATGATGTTATTCTAGACAATAAAGGAAATTCACTAATAATAACTGGTCCTAATACTGGTGGTAAGACTGTAATTTTAAAAACAGTTGGATTATGTGTGTACTTATCACATTTAGGGTTTTATATTCCAGCATTAGAGGAATCAACAGTCGGATTTTTTGAAGATGTGTTTGTTGATGTAGGAGATGAGCAATCTATTGAGAATAACTTATCTACTTTTTCTTCACATATGACTAATATAATTGATATATTAAATAAAACAAATGATAAGAGTATTATTTTATTAGATGAATTATGTTCAGGAACTGATCCAAGTGAAGGGGCTGTGCTGTCAATTGCGTTATTAGAAAAATTCAAAAATCTAAATGCGACTATGTTGTGTACAACGCACTATCCAGAAATTAAAAACTATTGCTTTGAATCAGAGTATTATAAAAACTCATCAATGGAATTTGATTTTGAAAAATTAAAACCGACTTATAGATTCATTATAGGCTTACCAGGGAAATCTAATGCGATAAATATTTCTGCTAAATTAGGTTTGGAGCAATCTATTATAGAAGAAGCGAGTTCATTATTAGAAGTTAATACAAAAGAGAATAATCTTTTCATTGATAAGCTTTCTGAAAGTATTAGAGAATATGATTATAAATTAGAATATATAAATAAATCTTTAGATGAAATTGAGGAAGTTAAAGAAACTCTTGAATCTAATCTACAGAAATATGAAGAGTATAAAGAAAGTCTGTATAATGATTTAAGTATAGAATTAAATAAAGAAATAGAAGAGAAAAAAGAAGAGATGCTCGAAATTTATAGAGGATTTAAAGGTAATACTTCTTTAAGACAACATGAACTTAATGAATTACTTCATTCTATGGATAAGAGTAAGAATAAAGTAAAATTACAAAGAAAATTAGAAAGCGAACCTAAGTTTAATAATAGTGAAATACAGGTTGGTGATGATGTTCTTGTTTTAAGTTATAATCAAAGAGCTACTGTATTAGAAATTTCAGGAAATACCTTACAAATTAAAATGGGAGCTATGAAACTAAATATTAAGAAAAAAGAAGTTAGAAAAATCGATAGCGAACCAGAAGTTGCTAAGAGATATGTAAGCACGAGTAATGTAAGTAGTAAAAAAGTAGGTATTGATATCAACGTAATAGGATTAAATACAGAAGAAGCCATAAGAGAGATTGAAAATTATATGGATAAAGTAATACTGCAAGGTTATGACACATTTACTATTATTCATGGTTTAGGTTCAGGTATACTTCGTAAAAATATCGGTGAATATCTTAAAAATAATAGATATGTAGCTAGCTATAGGACTGGAGGTCAAAACGAAGGTGGAATGGGAGCTACCGTAGTCGAAATGAAATAGAAAGGTTAAGTTGGATTAAATTCCAACTTAACCTTATTTTTTATATATCCAATATCTTAATGTAGTTCTAGATTCTTCTATTACTTCGTTTTCTAAGATACCGCCACATGATTCAATAGTGCATTTTGAGGCAATGTTCTTTTTATCACAAGTAATTAGAATTTTCTCTAGACCAAGTGAGAACAAAAATTCAGAAGTATAGATTAACATTTTCTTACCGTAACCTTTTCTTCGCTCTGATTTTCTAACACTATAACCTATATGACCTCCAAAGTTTAAAAGATAATCATTAAGTTCATGTCTACCATTAATAACACCGACAATCTTATCATTATCCAGTGCAAAGAAAGTATGAGCAGTAACAAAACCAGGAGTTACTGTTTCCTTATACTTAGTATTTTCTGTAAATTGTACCCATTCTTCAATAGAAAGATTAGTCATATTTGCAGCTCCATGAATTGTTTCATTATTTGAAGTAAATTCATTTTTGTAATCTTCTATTAGTTGAAGTGGTACTTCAATAGGTTCTTTAAAAATAATCATAAATAGTCCTCCTTACATTATTTATTTCTATAATATATCAATAGAATTTGAATGTAAATAGTAAATAGAGAGAAAAAATGAAATAAAAATGAAAAAGTATGAAAATAATATTGACAAGGAATAAAGATGATGATAAAATAATAAAAGTCTTCTCAAGAAGAAGACGAACAATCAAACATTTCAAAATATTAAATGTTAAGAAATTATAAAAAAGCTCTTGACAAAATATAAAAGAAATGATAAACTTATAAAAGTCTTGAAGAAAGACGAAGTCGATTGTTTCAACGAAGTAAACGGTTAAAAAGTTTTAAAAAATATAAAAAAACTTCTTGACAAACATTCGAAGAAATGATAAAATAGTAAAAGTCTTCTGAAAGAAGATGAAAAACATTTTTAAAAAAGTTTTAAAAAAGACTTGACAAAGGAATTTAAAAATGTTAAAATATAAAAGTTGTTAATCACAACGATTTGAACATTGAAAACTAAACGAATTAAGTCAACGTTAATTCCAAAAAAAAGGACAGTTTTAAAAAGAAACTATAAAACTTTTTAATGAGCTAATCAAGCTAACAAATTTATTTGGAGAGTTTGATCCTGGCTCAGGACGAACGCTGGCGGCGTGCCTAATACATGCAAGTC
>NZ_JBSMTP010000011.1:0-46748 GCF_053758945.1 Gemella parahaemolysans | reverse complement strand
TAGCATGCTTTTTCGCTAACGATCTTATGCTTATGTTTTCATTTATATACTCTAGTACGACTTTCTTTTTAAATTCAAAATTATATTTAGTCATAAAAATACCGACCTCCAAAAAGTTAGATTTTTTGGTCTAACTTTTTGGGGTCGGTACAAACCTCGTCTTTTTTTATTCGTGATAATTATTGATTATTCTATGGTTTTCTCTAGCTTTTTTTCTACGTTTTTTCCAAGTATTAGCAGAGAAGAACACTATTAATGGCATTAATTCTAAACGTCCCAGTAACATTGAAATAGACAAAACTATTTTTGTAAAGTAAGGTATCTCAGAAAAATTACTCATAGGACCATAGTGATTAAATGCAGGACCAGCATTGCTAATAGATGTTACTGTTAAAGAAATTGCATCTTCAAAGTCGTTAATTTGAAATGTTATTAAGAAAAGGATAATAACATATACAAAGCCAAATAATAGTAGATAGTTAGATAATGGGGTAGTGTCTTTAACTATTTTTCCATCTATCTTAAACATTGAAATTTTTCGTGGATTTAATGCTTTACTTATGCTTTGTTTAGCATTTTTAACGAAGAAGATTAGACGTGGAATCTTAATTCCACCGGCAGTACCACCAGTACAGCCGCCAACAATCATAAGAATCAATATTATCATTTTAGAAAATACAGGCCAGATGTTAAAATCGTTGTAGGTGAACCCTGTAGTTGAGACTACTGAAGAAACGGTAAAAAATACATCTAGTAAGCTGTGATTTGGTGTGTCATAAGACCTATAGATATCTAAAAACATTATTATTGATAAAATAGAAATCATACCGAAGAACCAACGTAACTCTTCACTTTTCAATACCTTAAAGTATCTTTTAAATACAATGAAATATATTAAGGTAAGATTCATAGAGAAAATTAGCATAAAAATAGCTATGACTACAGTAATATATGTACTATTATAATATGCTATTCCAGTATTCTTTACAGCGAATCCCCCAGTCCCAGCAGTAGAGAATGCTAGATTTATACTATCGAAAGGTCCGATTCCACCTATCATTAATAAGAAGAATAAAATGATAGTTAGGGAAATATAAATTCCGTATAGATAAATTGCTGTTTGTTTCATAGAAGATACAACTTTCCCAAAGTAAGGGCCAGGAACTTCAGCTTTTGCAATATGAATAGTGTGAGGTGAACGTGGGAGAATTGCTAATGCAAATACTATAACTCCCATCCCCCCGATAAAATGTGTAAAACTACGCCAAAATAACAAACTTTTTTCTATAGATTCAACGTCTTGTAATATTGTTGATCCTGTCGTAGTAAAACCACTAACTGTTTCAAAGAAACTATCAATATAATGAGGTATTTCTCCAGATAAATAGAATGGAAGTGCACCAAGAATAGAGAAGATAACCCATGTTAATGTAACAATTACATATCCTTCACGTTTATAAAAATCACGTTCGATAACATCTCTTGTAAGAAAATGTATTATTAATGATAGAATAAAACAAATAAAAATTGTACTGAAAAATGAATTAGTAATTTTAATGGGTTCATGATAAATCACTGACACTATGGTAGGTAAAATTAATAAAGCAGCTAAGAGCATTATCATCTTACCAACAACGTGGAAAACCATTTTAAAGTTCATAGATTACCTCCTTACAAGAATATCGTCAATATGTTCAATTTTATGACCATAGTTTACTACGACAACATTATCATGTACTTTTATCTCATCTTCACCATTTGGAAAAATTTGTTTATTATTACGAATTATAAAAGCAATAAGCATATTATCGTTAATATCTAACTCTCTTAGTTTCTTTCCAAGAACTTTAGTATTGGGGCTAGAAATTTTAAATTCAATAACTTCAGCTTTACTGTTAGCTATACGATAGTAGCTTTCTATATCAGTGGCTCTACTACATTGTAATGATTTAGTGTACTTTTTAATAATATTTCCAACAATTTCTTTTGGTGTGATATATGAATATTGACCAATATCTTCAGCTATTTGTTTTAGTGATGCTCGGTTAACTTTAGCGACTGTCTTTTTAATTCCTAATTTATCAGCGTATAGGTTAATTATAATATTTTCTTCATCCAGTCCTGTTAATGAGATACAACTGTCAAATGTTTGGATACCTTCCTCTATCAAGGTATCACGATCACTTCCATCTGCCCATATAACGTCAATTTCAGGGAAAGTCTCGCTTAAAGAAATTGCCTTCTCTTTGTCAATCTCGATTACTTTCGTGTAGAAAGATGCTTTTTGTAAAAATTCTACTAAATAATAAGCAACTTTTCCTGCTCCAATTATTAAAGAAGAGGTTACTTTTTTTTCAAGATTTTCTTTATTTCCTAGTAATTTATAGAATTTTTTTAAATTTTTATTAGAAGCGGTAATATGAACTTTATCACCTACTTCAAAAATATAATTTCCTCGAGGAACAAAAACAGTTCCTTTTCTTTCTACAAGACATACTAATGAAGGAAAATCAATATATTTTCTACTATCAATAAGTGAAACACCGTTAAGTAAGCTGTTTTCATTGATAATAACTTCTAAAATATTGAATTTATTGTTAGAAAAGCTCTCAACTTTTATTGCAGTAGGATATTTTAACATATAGAAAATTTGTTTTGCAGCTTCATATTCTGGATTAACCATTAGGTCAATTCCTAGAGATTTTTTTATGAATTCTTTTGTTTTTGAATATTCAGGGTTACGAATTCTCGCAATTGTGTATTTAGCGCCCATCTGTTTAGCAGCTATACATGCAATCATGTTTATTTCATCACTAGTTGTAACCGATATAAACATATCTGTATTTGCGGCATCGGCTTCAGATAATATATCTGAATTCGCTCCATTTCCGACTAATCCATTAATATCATATGTTTCAACTAGTTTTTCAACACGACGTTCATTTGTGTCAATAATTGTTACTTCATCAAATGTGTTAGAAAAGTCTGCACATAATAACTCACCAACTTTTCCACCACCGACTATAATTACTTTCACGTTAATACTCCTTTTTTTAATGATATTCATATTATAACGCAAAATATAATAAATTTCTATAAAGTATTTTTTTAGAATTAATAATCATATATGAAATAGATAAAAAGTAATGTCTAAAAAATTAATCATCGAAGATTTATAAATAATTAAACAATCTATATTAAAATAATTAAGTTTATGATATAATTAATGTTGGGAAAAAATCTTCTCATTTTATTCTTAATAATTAGTTTTTAAATAAGGAGGAGTCAGGTGGCAAAAATATCTAAACAAGACATCGATTATATTTTTGATAACATTGATATAGTAAGTTTAGTTAGTGAATATGTCAAGTTAGAAAAAAGAGGTCAAAACTACTTAGGATTATGTCCATTTCACAATGAAAAAACACCATCTTTTACTGTTTCTCCTGAGAAAAAAATAGCCCATTGTTTTGGATGCGGTAAAGGTGGAAATATTTTTCAGTTTGTATCGCTGATAGAAAATATTACATATAATCAAGCAATCGCTAAACTAGGAACAAGGTTAGGACTAGATTTAGAGTCAAATGATAATAAAGAAGCTAGTTACGATTTTAATAATGAATTGGATATAATGTATTATGGGCACAGGCTTTTATCGGATTATTATAATTATATTCTACTAAATACAAAAGAAGCAGAAGATGCACTTAAATATTTATTAGATAGGGGACTAAGTGAGGATGTTATTAAACACTTTAATCTTGGCTATGCTCCTCGAGATAACAATATTGCTTTAAACTTTTTTAATTCGAATAAGATTAATTTGGATTTAATGGTTGAAGCGGGATTACTAGGAAAAAATGATAATGGAGATTATTATGATGTCTTCAAAGATAGAGTAATGTTCCCTATAAAAAATAATCAAAATCAAGTTGTAGCATTTTCAGGAAGAACAATGTCTTCTGATAAGAATGTTCCGAAATACTACAACACGCACGAAACGAAAATTTTTGAAAAAAGAACAGTTTTATATAATTTTTCAGATGCGCGTTCATTTATAGCTAAAGAAAATGAAGTGATTTTATGTGAAGGATATATGGATGTTATTAAAGCTCATCAAAATGGTATGAAAAATACCGTTGCTTTGATGGGAACAAATATAGATAATAATAAATTAAAAGAACTGTTATCACTTGTAAAAAAAATAACGCTAAGTTTAGATAATGATGAAGCGGGATCGAAAGCTCAGATAGAGATTGGAAACAGAATTATCCAAACAACTGACAATATATATAAGTTGAAATTTTCTGGTGCGAAGGACTTAGATGAATTTTTAACTGAAAAAAATATTAAAAATCCTGATTTTGATGTTGAAAATTATTTAAGAAATAATAAAGAACACTTTATTAATTATAAAATTGAATATTATAAAAATGATTCAAAGTCAAATATAGAACAACGTATCAAATATAAAAACGAAATACTTGTTAATATTGCTTATGTAGAAGATGAATCATTAAAATATATATTGCTTACTAATTTGGCAGAGGAGTTTGGAATCGAACGGCAAGTTCTTCTTAAAGAATTAGGTAAAGTGAATGTGAAGAGGAAGAAAGCAGCGGTAGAGTGGGTGGCACCAACAAATCCAGAACTGTTGTTTAGAACAATTAATTACGACAAGAAAATGTGTAAATTATTTAAATACTTTTTTGTCGATAGATCATTATTTGTAGAAAAATATAACGACTTAGAAAAATGTCAATTTCCGCAAGAAGCCTTTGTGAACCTAATGGATTACTTGGTAATTTATTATAATAATAATTTAGAATTCCATATCTATAAGTTTATTCATAGCATTGAGGATGATGAAGTGATACGACTTGCAACATATATAGATGAAACAGATTTTCTAATTGAAGAAAATCCAACTGTTGATGTTGTAGGTGATTATATACGCTATTTTTCAAATACACAAATGACATTAAAAGAAATAAAAGAAAGACTTAGAGTAGCCATTCAAGAAATGGATACTGAAACTCAAAAAGAATTATTAATAAAGTTAAAACAATATAAAAAATAGAGGAGAATGACATGGCTAAGAAAGTAAAAGATTTTGAAACAATAAAAAAAGAATTACTAGAAAAAGGTAAAAAACAAGGAGAGTTAACGCAAGAAGAGATCGTAGATGCTTTATCGAAATTAGATGTTTCTTCAGAAGCAGTCGACGATTTTTATGAAGAGCTAAATAATGAGGATATCATATTAATCAATGCTAATCATGAAGAAGAAGAGGAAGAAGAATTAGATTTAGAAGATTTATCAGTTCCAGCTGGGATTAGAACAAATGATCCAGTGAGAATGTATTTAAAAGAAATCGGGAAAGTACCACTATTATCAAAAGAAAAAGAATTAGAGCTTTCTAAAATTATCGAAACAGGGACTGAAGCAGAAAAAGAACAAGCTAAAAAAGATTTAGCTGAAGCTAACTTACGTCTTGTAGTAAGTATCGCAAAACGTTATGTAGGTCGAGGAATGCTATTCTTAGACTTAATCCAAGAAGGTAACATGGGATTAATCAAGGCGGTAGAAAAATTCGACTACTCAAAAGGGTTCAAGTTTTCTACTTATGCAACTTGGTGGATTCGTCAAGCAATTACCCGTGCTATTGCAGACCAAGCTAGAACTATTCGTATTCCAGTTCACATGGTTGAGACTATTAACCGTCTAATTCGTATTCAAAGACAATTGCTTCAAGATTTAGGTCGTGAGCCAAAACCTGAAGAAATCGCTAAGAAAATGAATATGACTCCAGAAAAAGTTCGTGAAATTTTAAAAATAGCTCAAGAGCCAGTTTCATTAGAAACACCAATCGGTGAAGAGGATGATTCACATTTAGGAGATTTTATCGAGGATAAAGAAGCACAATCTCCAGTAGAACATGCAGCAAATGAGTTATTAAAAGAGCAATTAGAAGAAATATTAGAAACACTTACTGATCGTGAAGAAAATGTGTTGAAATTGCGTTTTGGGCTAAAAGATGGTAAGACTCATACTTTAGAAGAAGTAGGTAGTGCGTTTGGGGTAACTCGTGAACGTATTCGTCAAATTGAAGCAAAAGCTATAAGAAAATTAAAACACCCATCTAAGCTTAATAAACTAAAAGGCTTCATGGAATAATTCCAAAGTGTTAAGTTAATAAGATGTGAATTTAAGAATTCAAAATAAAGAATATAATACCCTTTTTATTAAAATAATTAATAAAAAGGGTATTATAGCATTTTGTAGTTTATTATCTTGGTGAAATATGGAATATAAATAGTTTATGATAATTCAATATCAGTGTATTAAAAATAAGTTTGTCGTTATTATTTTTTAATATTTATTATAAGTGCATAAATTGAAAGGGAAGATGCGATAATTCCTAATTGAATATCGTTAAATGTAGTAATAAAGAAAAATAGGATACTTATGACAATAACTGTGAATTGGTATTTTTTGAATAAGAATATCAAATATGTTTCTTTTAATTTTGTGTATTTTGGTAATAAGTAAGATAAAGCTCCATAAATATTAAGAATTGTAAAGTATAACATAAATGAAATACTTGCGTTTTGAATGGTTGACAATAATAGAAAGATTAAAAAATTTATAAATAATTGTACCTTCATTTATAGATACAAATTTATTAAATAGGTCAATAAATATTTTTAAAGAAGAGTATATTGATAGAATCATTATAAGGGATTTTAAGTATATTTTTAAAACTGAATATAATGAATGTAGTATATATTTTAAATTCATAAAGAGGTTCTCCTTTGATAAGATATATATTATACATAAAGAAAAACTTCAGTAAATATAAGGTTATTAATAAGTTATATTTATTGAAGTTTTTATCATTAGTGATACGGGATAAATATATCACCATGTTCATTTGCTGGTCTGAATAATGTTACTATGAAAGAAAAAACTGCTATGATTGATGGAATAAAAGTCCAACAAAATAGTAGACATAGTAGTCCTTTGAAGTTCTTTCCTACATAAAAGTATTGAATTCCGAAGTGCCCTAAAAAGAAGGTGATTAATAAGAATACTACTTTATTAACATATCTTCCAGGAATATATCCGCGGTTATTAGTGGGATCATAATAGTATTTAGTCATTAGTAGACCTCCATATGGATTATTTAAGGATAATAATAACATAAAATAATTTAGTATTCAATAGTAAAAAAAAAGCTAAGCTCTATATTTTTAAGTAATTTAATATCATTCTTTAAAATAATAAAAAATATACCTAACATAATAAATTAGCCAGGTATATTAAAATTATTATCGTTTTGTTTTAAGGTTTTCTTTCCAATCTTGAAGACCATTTTTTAGCATATAAACGTTTGTATAGCCATTCTTTTTAAGAGTTAAAGCAGCACGTGGAGCTAAAGTTCCATTTTTATCACATAGATAAATAGGTTGATCTTTTCTTAAAGATGTATATAAGAAATTGAATTGAGAAGAAGGCATATTACGAGCACCGTTAATGTGAGCGTATTTAAAATCTTCTTTTTCTCTAACGTCGATTAATTGAACTTTTCTAAGATTTTTTCTGAATTCTTCATAAGGAAGTTTCGTTACAGCGCCTTTTAATCTGAAGTAATTAAATAGTCCCACTGCTCCTAAAACAACCACTAAAACTATTGTCGATAGTAAAAATGATGACATAATGAACTCCTTTTAATAAAATATATGTAAGTGAATTATATCATAATTTGAAAATTTGTTCAACATTGATTATAATTAGTATGAACGCTAAAAATATAAAATGTATTAATTGGAGATAAAATGATTACATCGATTGGAAATAAAAAGATAAAAGATATTCAGAAATTAAAAGAAAATAGAAATATAAAAAAATATGGTAGGTATTTAATAGAAGGAAAACATCTGGTAGAAGAAGCGTTAAAAGCAAGAGTAGTAGAGGAAATAGTAATTTCTGAGAGTTTTGATGACTATAGTATAGTTGATTCTTTCACTGGCGATTTAATAAAAGTCACTGATAGTGTCATGAAAAGTATATCTGATACGATAACTACGCAAGGGATTATAGCGGTATGCCGTATTGATAAAAAAGAGTTAGATATTAACAATTATAGTAAAGTTCTAATCTTAGATAAGGTTCAAGATCCAGGAAACTTAGGAACAATTATCAGAACAGCAGACGCCTTTAATTTTGATTGCATTATTCTGGGAAAAGGAACGACAAGTTTATATGGCCAAAAAGTTATTCGAAGTACACAAGGTAGCAACTTTCATTTAGATTGTTTTGATAATATAGATTTAGTTGAGTTAATTGATAAAATGAGTAATTTCAATATTTTTGCTACTAGTCTAAAAGCGGATAAATATATAGAACAATTAGATAATATTACAGGAAAAGTTGCAGTTGTCTTTGGGAATGAAGGTGCGGGAGTTAGTGAAGAAATATTATCAAAAGTAAATAATCTACTTAAAATTGCAATGCCTGGAAGAGCCGAGAGTTTAAATGTATCCATTGCAGCAGGGATTGTAATGCATTATATTTCTACTAATTTAAAATAATAAATTTACTATTTTTTATAAGTGTGGTATTATGGTAAATGTGAAAATAATGAGAGAGGTGAAATCTAATGTTAAAAACTATTGCAGTAGACAAAAAAGGTGATATCCTTACTGACGTTAGTTTAGAAAGACTAAAAGAGCAAGACATAGCTTGGTATTGGGTTGATTTTGATACGCCAACACGAAGTGAAATACAATTGCTTACAACATTCTTCAAGTTTCACGAACTTTTAATTGAAGACTGTTTAACACTTTTACAAAGACCAAAAATTGAAATTTCAAGACAACAAATATTTTTAGTATCGCATGTCCTTAAAAATATTGATTCAGATTATGAGACTTTAAATATGTTTGTTGGAAAGAACTATATAGTAACGTTCCACCTCTCACACATACGTTACGTAAATAAAATAGTTCCAAAAATCTTACAACGTGGATCGGAGTACTCTCCACTACATGTGATGCACATGTTAGTGTCGGAAATTGTAGAAGGGTATATCCCGATAATTTCTAAAATTGAAAATCGTCTTGATGAGATAGAAGAAACCGATTTTT
Source organism: Gemella parahaemolysans (assembly GCF_053758945.1). Lineage (NCBI taxonomy): Bacteria > Bacillati > Bacillota > Bacilli > Caryophanales > Gemellaceae > Gemella > Gemella parahaemolysans. The sequence goes on along the minus strand of NZ_JBSMTP010000011.1, from coordinate 37,599 downwards.
ATAAATCAGGTAGTAAAATTATGGATGAGGTTTTTGAATTAAGAGGAGATTTATTAAAGCTTCGTCGTGGTCTAAGACCAATGCGTGAGGTTCTACACAGATTCTTAGTTTCGCGTCGTGTAGAAATGACAGATAATGATAGAAAATACTTCCATGATATCTATGATGACCTTGTTCAACAGACAGAGATAATTGAGGCAAACCGTGAGTTAGCTAGTGATATTCGTGAGAACTTTATGACATACAACTCACTTAAATCTAATAATATTATGATGATATTAACGGTTATATCTACAATTTTCTTACCGTTGACCTTCATAGTAGGATGGTATGGTATGAACTTTAAGTATATGCCAGAATTAGAATGGCAATATGGGTATTATATCGTTGTTGCTATAATGTTTGGTATAGCATTTGGTATGCTATGGTTCTTCAAGAAAAAAGGTTGGCTTGATATGTTTAAATAACATTGTCAAAAAGGTTGGAATAATGAATATTTTTAAATTAATGATCTTATTTTTTATGATATTACTTGCAAATTTCTCAATGATACGAATTGATTTTGTGAAGTTTTTCAAAAAAAATAGTACGAGAGAAATAAAAGTTTTCGTAATGTTAGTTTCTTTTGCACTAGGATATATTGCATATATGACCATTATTACAATTTATGAATTATCTTTAACTATTGTAAGATAATTCATTAGAAAGGAAATTGTATGGATAAAGAATTAAAAAAAAATAAAAAAGAAACAAGGAGTGAAAAGTCACGTGAAGATAAATTATTAGCTTTTATTGGTGGTAAATTTATAATTTATATACTATTAATAATTATTCTTTTGGGTATAGCTATTTATCTTTATACAGAAATATCGTATATTTTTACACCAATTAATACGATAATTTCAAGCATTATTACACCGATTATAGTTGCGTATGTATTTTACTACATGTTGAATCCATTGGTGAATTTTTTTGAGAAGAAAATGTCTAGGTTTATAGGAAGTTTACTTGCGATATTCGTTGGTATAATTACTATACTTATTGTAATTATTGGAGTAGTTCCTATTATTGTGGAACAAACACAGAATTTAATAACTGCATTACCTAGATATATTGAGATAGTTAAAGGTTACTTAGAAACATATTCAGATAATGCGTACGTACAGGTAGTTGTAGAATATGTTAATAATAATCTTAATGTTTCTAAAATTAGTGAAAAACTAGTTAGTATTGCTACATCTATTGCACAAGGGGTAGTATCATCTATTTCTTCTACTGCTTCAGTTTTAGTTACTATGCCATTTGTGTTATTTTTCTTATTAAAAGATGCATCACATTTTAACAAGTTTGTAATCAGTTTACTACCGAAAAAACTTGAACAACCAGTAGCTGATACTATTGATGAAATTGATGAAAAAGTTGGGTCGTATATTCAGGGGCAAATGCTAGTATCACTATGCATAGGTATTATGTTATTTATAGGTTATAATGTAATAGGTTTACACTATGCTTTCTCATTAGCTACTATAGCTGCATTCTTAAGTATAGTCCCTTACCTAGGACCTGTTATCGCAATTACACCTGCAATGTTAGTAGCAGCTTCAACAAGCTGGGTCATGGTTGTTAAGATGCTTGTTGTTTGGGGAATTGTTCAGTTTTTAGAAGGGAATATTATTTCACCTAATATAATGGGAAGAAGCATGAATATGCATCCGCTTACTGTTATCTTTGTAATTCTTATAGGAGTTAATATTGCAGGTGTAGTGGGAGCTATTCTAGGGATACCTGTATATTCTATCTTGAAAGTTTTAATAGGAAAATTATTACTTTCAATAAAAGATAGATATAATAAATTTTATGGATAAAGTTAATAAGAAGCTCTAGAGTTTAAATCTAGAGTTTTTTTTATTTTTTAGTAGAGTAAAATTTTTTTAAAATATATAAAGAGGTATAAGATTAAGAAAATATAAAAAATATATCTACTTTAAAATTAATGAACAATATGTAAACCGAAGAAAATAACGTTACTATCAAAAAAAGTTTTGAAAGTGTTTGTTACTTATTACTTTATAAATCATCACTTACATGCTATAATGATATAGTTAAATATTAGTAATTGAGGTTTGAGAATATGAATATGATGAAAAAGTTCAATAATCTTTTTGTAGGAGAAGATGATTTTGAAGAAGTAGTAGAAAAAGAAGAAGTGAGACAAGAACAACCTAAGCCAAAACCGATAAAAAAGGAGAATTCAGTGGTAACTAAACAAAATGTACAAAACCAATCAACAGGAAGAACTAGTAATGTTATATTAACAGAACCATTAGTTTTTGCTGATAGCAAGGATATTGTAGATGACATTAAGCGAAACAAAGTAGTAATTATAAATTTAAGTAAATTAGATGTTGAAACATCAGACAGATTATTAGATTTCATTTCTGGCGGAATTTATGCATTAGGAGCTAGATTAAAAACAATAGGTGAAGATATTTATTTATGTGTTCCTAATGGTGTTGAAGTTTCAGGAGACTTTTACGAAGGAGAGTATTAATTTGCTAAATATTACAGAATATTTTTGGGTATATAAATTCGTAAAATATCTTTTTAACTTTTATGAATATAGCTTGTTAGCTTATATTTTAACTTCTTGGGTACCACAAATAAAAAATAATTTTATTGTAGAATTTCTTGAAGCTATTTGTGAACCATATTTAAAATTCTTTAGAAAAATAATTCCACCATTAGGAATGTTAGATATTTCACCAGTAGCTGCACTTATAGTATTAAGTATTATAGAAAATATTATAATAACATTATTATTTAAAACAAATTAGTGTCATGAGGAAATTGAATTTTTTACAGCAAGCATCTGCTGAGCATAGAGAAGTAGCTGAGAAATTACTACAAAGTGTTAGTTTTGTGGAGAATCGTAACACTGTTACAAAATTCTTAACAAATTTTGAACAAGTGATTCTAAGTCAAATAGTATCGTATAACTATAGTGACTTTAAAGTTGAATTTTTTGGTGGTTTTAATGATGCTGAAAGAAAAAAAGCTAAGATTATTTCTAATGAATATTATGATGTAGATTTTGACATTGTTTGTTTAAAAGCGAAATTTAATAATAAATTCAATAAAGTAGAACATAGAAATATTTTAGGAGCTATTCATAATCTTGGTATTAATTTTAATAGATTTGGTGATATCATTGTTTTAGAAGATGAAGTTTTTATTTTTGTTGATGAAGAAATTGCGGATTTTATCTCAATGGAATTCACAAAAGCAGGAAGGGTAAGCTTAAATTTTGAAAGAGTTGATCTTTCTGATGTGACTATCAAAAAAAAGTATGAAGACTTTGAAATAATTAGTTCATCCTTTAGAATTGATTCAATAGTAGCGAAGATTACTAATAAATCTCGTAGCAAGGTAAAAGAATTTTTAGAACAAGATTTCATTAAACTAAACCATGTTGTTTTAAGAAATGGAGAGAAAACATGTGATACAGAGGACATTATTTCTATTAGAAAGTATGGGAGATTCGTAGTAAAAGATTATAGTCAAAATAAAAAAAGTTTAAAATATAGAATAACAATTTCAAAATTAATTTAAAAATAGCTAGTATAAGAAATACTAGTTATTTTTTTGTTGTTAAATTTTTATGAGCGTTTTCATTTTGTTAAAGTAAATTTTGTGATATACTTTGTGGTATAAAACAAAATATATATATAAATATGAGGTAGGTAAAATGAAAAAAATATTATTAACTATTTTTTCTTTTTTATTGGTATTTTCTTTAATTGGATGTTCTCAAAAGAGTACAACGAAAGAAGAAAAAGTTTTAAAATTAGGTGTAGTGCCTAGTAGTAATAGTGAAAAGCTAGTAGATGACCTGACACCATTTGCAAAAGCATTGGGCGATAAATTAGGGATGAAGGTCGAAGTGTTTACGGCAAGTAGCTATATAGGAGTTATAGAAGGAATAGGAAGTGGAAGTGTTGATTTTGGATTAGTTCCACCGTTCTCAGCAGTTCTTTCTAATAAGCAAAGTAATACAAAAAACCTTCTTGTGGGAAGAAGTACGAGTGGTAAACCTGGTTACTTTGCAGAAGTATTTGTTAGAAAAGATTCTGACATAAAAAGTATAGCGGATTTAAAAGGTAAGAAAATAGCTTTTGTTGATCCATCTTCAGCTTCTGGGTATATATATGCAGGAGCAATGCTAAAAGAAGCTGGTATTGATTTAGAAAAAGATATTCAGTATCAATTTAGTGGCGGACATGATAAAAGTTTACAATTATTATTAAATAAAGATGTTGATGCAGTAGCAAGTTATGAAAATGTCATAAGAAAATATACAAAAGAATTTCCAACATTAAAAGAGGATGTTAAAGTTATCGCTAAAAGTGAATTAATACCAGGAGTAACGGTGGTTGCATCAAACAATCTTGATGAAGAAATGCAGAAAAAAGTTAAACAAGCGCTATTGGATATTCAAAATGATAAAGAAACACTACAAATTTTAACAAATTTATTTAGTATTACAGGTTTTGAAGAACCAAATAATGATGCATATAAAGCTATAGAAAAAATCTCTGAAAAAATGAATATAGACTTAAATAAAGTTAAATAATAAGGTTAAATAGAAAATAAGTTTAAATATTTTTCAAAAAAACAATATTTTTATTAAGTGATAAATCTTGATATATCAACGTTTTAGAAGTTTATTTAAAATAGAAATTAAAAAACAGAAAAAAAGTTATACAAAAGTATTGACATTATGTTAATACTTTTGTATAATAAATATTGTTCGTTAGGAACACAAATATTTATCCACAGTAGCTCAGTTGGTAGTAGCATCTGACTGTTAATCAGAGGGTCGCAGGTTCGAGTCCTGCCTGTGGAGTTGGAGTAGTACTCAAGAGGCTGAAGAGGCGCCCCTGCTAAGGGTGTAGGTCGGGAAACCGGCGCGAGGGTTCAAATCCCTCCTGCTCCGTTTTTTTATTGGCCCGTTGGTCAAGTGGTTAAGACACCGCCCTTTCACGGCGGTAACACGGGTTCGAATCCCGTACGGGTCACCATTTGAATTAATACATTGAGAATAAGAGTTAGGTCCCGTGGTGTAGCGGTTATCACGCCTGCCTGTCACGCAGGAGATCGCGGGTTCGATTCCCGTCGGGACCGCCATTATTGCCTTGATAGCTCAGTTGGTAGAGCAATGGATTGAAGCTCCATGTGTCGGCAGTTCGACTCTGTCTCAAGGCATTTTTTTATTTTATCTTACTATTTTGGCGGCTGTGGCGAAGTGGTTAACGCATCGGATTGTGGTTCCGACATTCGGGGGTTCGATTCCCCTCAGCCGCCCCATTTTTTTGAATTAGAGTGAAGAAGTAGTGTAACTGTACATTACTTCTTTTTTGTTTACTTTTGTAAGCAAAATATTAGCATAATTTAAAAAAGAGGAGTAAAATAGTATCTATAAAATATTAGGAGATTAAAATCATGGAAAAAACATTCGAACAACACTTAGAGAACTTTAAAGTAATTGATTCAAAAACTGCATTAGAAAAAATTGAATCAAAAGAAAAATTCGTATTATTTATTGGAAGATCTTCATGCCCATTTTGTAGAAAATTCATGCCGAAAATTAGTGAAGTTGTAGCTTCTAATAATGTAGAAGCGTTCTTCATTAACTCTGAAGATTTTTCTGATGCTTCAGGAATTGAATCATTACGTTCAAAATACTCTGTAAGAACTGTACCTGGTTTACTAGTTGCTGAAGCTGGTGAAGTCAAAGTTGTATGTGATTCTAGCTTATCTGTAGAAGAAATTATTGCATTTATTAAATAATTTTTATACTCGTCTATTTTAAGTAGGCGAGTTTTTTTATTTTGATATAGAAATATTAAGATAAAAATTAAGGCTGTAAAATATTAAAGAAAATATAATATTAAAATACTGAAAAATACTATGTTAAGTGATATAATAGTAATTATAAAATTTTACTAACTATAATGGATAGTAATGCATATAAATCATTATAGAATAATGAGGTGATAGAGTGAAAAGTGAGAAGTTAGAAGTTAAGAATCTAGTGTTTAACTACGGCGTGAAAAACATTTTAAATGATATATCATTTGAGGTTTCAAATGGGGATTTTATTGCAGTCGTTGGTAAAAGTGGTGCAGGGAAATCTACGTTGTTAAGGTGTTTAAACTTGTTAAATAAACCTAAATCTGGTGAAATTATTATTTCTGACGAAAATATAGTTAATTTTAATAGGGCAAAATTGAAACTATTAAGAAGAGATATTGCTTTTATATTTCAAGATTATAATGTACTAGATAATTTATATACAGTTGAAAATGTTTTGACACCTTATTTAGTAAAAAAATCTGTCATGGGTCTTTTATTAGGATATACAAAAAAAGAATATAATGAGGGTGTTGATTTCCTAAAGCAAGTTGGACTAGGAGATGAAGCTTTTAAAAAGTCTAAGTATTTATCAGGTGGTCAAAAACAAAGGGTTGCTATAGCTAAAGCATTAGCACAAAATCCAAAAATTCTACTAGCTGATGAACCTGTAAGTAGCTTAGATGAAAAAAATACGACTCTTATAATGGATACATTTAAAAAATTAAATGTAGAAAAAGGAATAACAGTACTTATAAATCTTCACGATGTTAATCTTGCGAAAAAATATAGTACGAAGATTTTAGGATTAAAGGATGGAAAAGTTTTATTTTATAAAGATTCTGAGAAGGTGACTAAAGATGAATTTGAAGAACTTTATAATTAAAAAATCTATAACGAAGTTAGCTTCATTGGCTTTTATTGTTTTGATTATTTTTATTGCATATAGCCAATATGATACAAAGACTTTTTCATTAGGATTTAAAAGGATACAGAATCTTCTGGGACGCATGTATCCTGTTGATTTTTCTATTTTACCTGAATTGAAACAACCGATTATAGAAACAATTAATATTGCTCTATTTTCATCAATATTAGCTTTATGCACAACGTTAATATTACTACCAATACTAACTAATGTACTATTTAAACTTAAGATAATTCCAAAAATATTTAGTGCGGTATTCTCTGTTTTCAGAACAATGCCATTTCTAATAATTGCTGCAATCTTAGTAAGTTTATTTAGTACTGGAGTATTTAGTGGTTTTGTGAGTATTTATTTAATAAATATTCTAACATCAGCTAAGCTATTGAAAGAATATGCTGAAGAAGTTGAGATTAAACAGCTAGAGGCTATGGAATCATTAGGAGCTTCAAAATTTATTATCTATAAAAATGCGATTTTATCTAATCTTAAGCCCCAAGTTATCTCGGTATACTTTTTAACTTTGGAATCAAGTATACGTGGAGCAAGTGTTTTAGGATTAGTAGGAGCAGGTGGAATAGGTCAAAGATTATGGCAAGAACTAAATCACTTAAGATATGATAGAGTTTCTATAATAATTATTACTCTTGTTATTTTAATCTTCGTAATTGATCTAGTAAGTTATTATTTTAGAAATTTACAGAATACCTCTCAATTAACTTTTGAAAAGTTTATGCTTAGAAGAAATCTAGTAAAATTTGGTATTCCTGTTGTTATAGTAGGAAGTATACTATATGTTACTAATTTCATTAACATATCACAAGAGAGATTTTTCATAGGATTAAAACAGTTAAATGTGCTAGCTAAAGGGATTATAAATCCTGATTTAGCATATGTTCCAAAAATGCTTAGCGAGCTGTTTATTAGTATAGAAATTGCATTTAGTGCGACGATTTTTGCGGCTATAACAGCTATATTTACATCTTATTTATCATCGGTGAATCTTTTTGGTAAGTATAAAGCATTAGGTGTAAAAGTCTTTATCAATATATTAAGAACATTTCCACCGATAATAGTGGCATTAATATTTTTCAGAGGATTTGGACCAGGTGCAATTAGTAGTTTCTTTGCATTATATATTTATACAGTTGGTGTTATGACGAAAATGTATAATGAGGTATTAGAAGGAATTAATAACAATGTATTACTAATGACAAAAAGTCTAGGGCTTGGAAGTTTTATTAGTTATGTTAAGATAATATTTAATGGATACTTCCCTGAATTCGTTACTATAGTTTTATATAGATTTGAATCAAATATCAAAAATTCAACTATTTTAGGCATGGTTGGTGCAGGTGGTATTGGACATTTGCTTGTAAATAATATAGAATATAGAAATTGGAATAGAATTTCAACATTATTAATTGGTTTATCGTTATCGATAATTATTATAGAAAATATCTCATACTTTATTAGAATGAGAGTGAAAAAATAATTAAAGAAAATATTAAAACAAGGAGAAATAGATGCGTCTAAAAGTAGGAAAAATTGTTAATACTCATTCTTTAAAAGGAGAGGTGAAAGTAATTTCATCAACTGACTTTGAAGAACAACGTTTTAAAAAAGGGAGCGAATTATTAATAACTAGAGGAAATCAAGTTGTTAAAGAAGTAGTTGTAGAAAGCTACAGAACTCATAAAAATAATCTTCTAGTAAAATTTGTAGGAATTGATACAATTGAAGAAGCAGAAAAATTTAAAAATCTACAAATCAAAATCGATTCTGATAATATCGGAGAACTTGAAGAAAATGAGTTTTATTTCCATGAAATTATCGGATGCGAGGTGTTTGATGAAAATAGTAAATCACTAGGTGAGGTAGTTGAGATCCTTACACCTGGCGCAAATGATGTATGGGTAATAAAAGCAGAAAATGGTAAAGAAATTTTAATACCTTACATTGAAGATGTGGTTAAAAAAATAGATGTTGCTAATAAAAGAATTGATATCGAAGTTATGGAAGGGTTAATTGACTAATGAAGATTGATATATTAACGCTGTTTCCAGATATGTTTGATTCATTAAATCATTCAATCTTAGGAAAAGCAAAAGATAATAAGTTATTGGATATAAATATAGTCGATTATCGTAAATTTTCTGGAAATAAACATAACCAAGTAGACGATTATCCATTTGGTGGAGGTCAGGGGATGGTATTAAAACCAGAACCGATATTTAATGCTGTTGAGAGTTTAGATAAAACCGATAAAACACGAATAATTTTACTGTGTCCACAAGGTGAAAGATTCAGTCAGAAAAAAGCAGAGGAACTTTCTGAAGAAGAACACTTGATTTTCATCTGTGGTCACTACGAAGGTTATGATGAAAGAATTAGAGAGTACTTAGTAACAGATGAATTATCGATTGGTGATTTTATTTTAACAGGTGGAGAATTCGCTGCAATGACAATGGTTGATAGTATAGCGCGTCTTGTTCCGGATGTCCTAGGGAAGGAAGAATCTCACAAGGATGATTCATTCTCAACGGGATTATTAGAATATCCTCAATATACACGACCAAAGGACTATAAAGGAATGGTGGTTCCTGATGTATTGACAAGTGGGCACCATAAAAATATAGAAACTTACAGAAAAAAAGAAAGTTTACGAAGAACATTGACTAGACGACCAGATCTACTGGAAAACTATGAATTAAGTAAAGAAGAAGCCAAATTACTTGATGAAATAAAAAAAGAATTAAAAAATTAACGTAAAATAAATGACATAACTGTATTTTTGATGTATAATATTAATATAGTATGTATTGTAAGCACAGGAGGATTAGAAGTAATGACAACTTCATTTGAGGAATTATTAAATAGCTCAGAAATGCTGAAAAAAGGAGATAAAGTAACTGGTACAGTATCTAAAATCGATAACGATAAAGTATACGTTGATGTAGCAGGAGCTCAATATGACTGCGTAATTTTACGTAACCAAATTACTAGAAAGCCATTTGAAAACATTGAAGACGTATTATCAGTTGGTGATGAAGTAGAAGCTCAAGTAACTGGAATTAGAGCAGACCGTGAAAAAAGATCAGAAGATGTACCTGGTGTAATCTACTTATCTCACAAAATTTTAGAAAATGCTGAATATAAAAAATTAATGGAATTATCATGGACTGGAATTATTGAAAAATTCGAAAACGGAGAATTAATTCAAGCAACAGTTTCTGGACAAACTAAAGGTGGATTATTAGCTGATGTAGAGGGATTACGTGCATTTATCCCAGGTTCATACATTGACACTAAATTCAGAAAAGATTTATCTAAATTTGTAGGAAATGAATACACATTCAAAATTGAAGAAGTAGATAAATCTAAAAACAAAATTATCTTAAATAGACGTGTAATCTTAGAAGAAGAAAAAGCTAAAAAATTAGCTGAAGTTTATGGAAATATTAATGAAGGTGATGTAATCGAAGGTAAAGTTAGTCGTATTACTGACTTTGGAGCATTCGTTAACATCGGTGAAGTTGATGGATTATTACACATCTCAGAAATTTCTCACGCTCGTGTAGAAAAAGTTGCTGACGTATTATCAGTTGGAGACACTATTAAAGTTGCAGTTATCGCTGTAGACAAAGAAAATGAAAAAGTTTCACTTTCAGCTAAAACTTTATTACCAACACAATGGGAAGTAGCTCGTGCTACAATTAAAGCTGGAGATCTATTAGAAGGTGTTGTTCGTAACACAACTGCATTTGGAGCATTTGTTGAAGTATTACCAGATGTTGAAGGATTAGTTCACATTTCTCAAATTTCTCACGAAAGAGTTACAAACGTAGAAGACGTTCTTAAAAAAGGTGATAAAGTAAATGTAAAAGTTTTAGAATTTGATTTCGAAAGCGAAAGATTGTCTTTATCAATCAAAGAACTATTAGAAAAACCAGTTAAAGAAGAAGTTAAGGAAGAAGCTGAGTACGATACTTCTTACTTAAAAGATGAAGATACTTCATTCAATCTAGGGGACAAATTTAAAGATATCGAACTTTAATTTGAAAAAATAAAGAAATAAAGGCAGTAGATAGCTTGTCTATTGCTTTTATTTTTTAGGTAGAAATAAATAGTGAATTTTAGTTGAAATGTGGATTTTAACTATATAACTTTCGCTATTTTAGCTAAAAATATTGACAGATATGGAGGTAAAAACATGGCAAAACCAACAGTTGCGATAATAGGTAGACCAAACGTCGGTAAATCTACAATTTTTAATAAAATTATTGGTGATAGATTATCTATTGTAGAAGACGTAGCAGGTGTTACTCGTGATAGAATATACTCAAAAGCAGAATGGTTAAATTACTCATTCTTTATGATAGATACTGGAGGAATTGAATTAGAAGATACTCCTTTCCAAAAACAAATAAGAGCACAAGCTGAATTAGCAATCGACGAAGCAGATGTTATTATTTTCTTAACAAATGGTCGTGATGGAGTAACTAGTGATGATGAAGAAGTTGCTAGATTACTTTATAAAACAGATAAACCAGTTGTACTTGCAGTAAACAAAATTGATAACTTTGATATGAATCATATGATTTATGATTTCTATTCATTAGGATTTGGTGATCCATTCCCAATTTCTGGATCTCATGGATTAGGTATCGGTGATTTACTTGATGAAGTTTGTAAAAACTTTAAAGTACTAGAAGAAGAGGAAGAAGATGACAAGATTAGATTCTCTCTTATCGGTCGTCCTAATGTAGGTAAATCTAGTTTAATTAATACGATTTTAGGTGAAGAACGTGTTATTGCATCTGATATTGCCGGAACTACACGTGATGCAATCGATACTGATTTCAAACACAATGGAGATGAGTATGTAGTAATCGATACAGCTGGTATTAGAAAACGTGGTAAAGTATATGAGAGCTGTGAGAAGTATTCAGTACTTCGTTCTCTAAAAGCTATCGAACGTTCAGATGTGGTCTTAGTGGTTCTTAATGCTGAAGAAGGTATTATTGAACAAGACAAAAAAGTTGCAGGATATGCACACGAATCTGGAAAAGGTGTAATCATCGTTGTTAATAAATGGGATGCAATTGCTAAAGATGATAAGACGATGAAAGAATTTGATGAAAAAATTCGTGATAGTTTTGCTTACTTAGACTATGCTAAAATTATCTATGTTTCAGCGAAAACAAAACAACGTGTATTTAACATCTTCCCGTTAATTAAAGAATCATATGAAAATAGACAACGTCGTATTCAAAGTTCAACACTTAATGAAATCGTTGTTGATGCTGTTTCTATGAATCCAACTCCTCAAGATAAAGGTAAGAGACTTAATATTTTTTATGCATCACAAGTTGCTATTAATCCACCGACATTCGTGTTCTTCGTGAATTATCCAGAGCTTATGCATTTCTCTTATGAGAGATTTTTAGAAAATAGAATTCGTGATTCATTTAATTTTGAAGGAACTCCTATTAAGCTATTAGCTCGTCAAAGGAACTAATAATAAGACGAAGATATTATTATACGATCTAGAAGTAAATAAACTTTTGGATCGTATTTTTATGTAGAAAATTTTAAATACATCTAATAAATAATATGAAAACAAAATGAAAATAATGGAAATTAATTACTTGAATTATCAATGGTAAAATTTAGTCAAAATACTAGCAAATAACTTTAGAACGTGGTATAATTCTTTCTATATACTTTACTAATTAGGAGGTAATCTATATGCCATTAGGATATTATGGAATGTCAGGAAGTTATATACTTTACTTTTTACTAATTATGCTGATTCCTTTATGGGCTCAATTTAAGGTAAAAAGAACATACGAAAGATATAAAAAAGTAAGAACAAAATCAGGATTAACTGGAAAAGAAGTTGCAGAAATTATAATGCAAGCAAATGGAATAACAGGTGTTAAAGTAGTAAGAGGTGAGGTTGAGTTATCAGATCACTACGATCCAACTAATAATATTGTAGTACTTTCACCTATTGTTCATGATCAACCGACAGTTGCATCAGTAGCGATAGCAGCTCACGAAATTGGTCACGTTATTCAAGATAAAGTAGCAGACTATAAACCAATGAGATGGAGACACTCATTAGTACCATTAGCTAATCTTGGAGGGAACTTATCAACAATTCTTATTATGGTAGGATTCTTATTAACAGGATTAATTGGGCAATTCGGTTATACTGTTGCTTGGATTGGAGTAGGATTTATGTTATTTGCAGTACTATTCCAAGTAGTGACATTACCAGTAGAGTTCGATGCTTCGAAACGTGCATTAGAACAAGTGGTTGACTTAAACATCGTGGATGATCAAGAACACAGACACTGTCGTAAAGTTCTAACGGCAGCAGCTTTAACTTATGTTGCAGCAGCAGTTGTAGCTTTAATGGAGATGTTAAGATTCGTCTTCATATTATTAAATAGTAATAATAGAGATTAATGAATAATGGATTGTCAATGGAAATTGGCAATCTTTTTTGTTTTATAATGTGCACATTTTTAATTATTTTTAATATCAAAGTTTTACTTAACTATATCTATTGGAAATATAAAAAATAGCTAAACTTATATAAATAATAAAGGAAAATATCAAGCCATTATTTCTTTCATAATATCTCTATTAATGATATAATATTGTAAGACTATATAATAAAGAGGTAATAAATGATTTACGGAATTGGTTGTGATATTGTCGATATTCATCGTTTTGAGAAATATATCGATGACAAAAAGCGACTTGAAAAATTATATACAAAAAATGAGTTAAATGAATTTTATAAAATAATGAATCATAGAAGAAAAATGGAATACTTGGCTAGTCGTTTTGCTGTTAAAGAGGCAACATCAAAGGCGCTAGGAGTTGGAATTTCTAAGGAATTTTCTTTTCATGATGTCGAAGTGAAAAAAGATGATAAGGGGAAACCTTATATTGATTACAAAAATTTTAAAACACATCTTACAATTAGCCATACTGATACAACGGTTGTGGCATTTGTTGTTTTAGAGAAGGGGGATAATAATGATAATTAAAGATAGACCGACAAAACTTAGAGTAGATTTAGATGCACTACTTAATAATTATAATAAGCTAAATAGTCTTAATATTGAAAAAATCGGGTTAGCAGTTGTTAAAGCAGATTCATATGGACTTGGTGCAAAAGTTATTGCGAGACATCTTTATGAAAATGGGGTTAGGCACTTTGCAACTGCAACATTAGAAGAAGCGCTAGAATTAAAAGATATAATTAAAGACAGCATGATTCTTGTATTAGGGGTAATAAATCCTCTAAATGTTAAATATGCTGTAGAAAATAATATATCTTTAACATGTCCATCAAGAGAGTGGTTAGAAGATGCTTTATTACAAATACAGGGATTCGATAAAAAATTAAAAATACATGTGAAAATTGATACCGGAATGGGAAGGATTGGAGCATCTGAATTAGAAGAATTAGAAGAAATTAATAACTTATTGGCTTCAGAAAAAATAGATTTCGAAGGGATTTTCTCTCATTATTCAAATGCTGATGGAGAGAATGATAATTATGATAATTATCAGACAGAAAACTTCGAAAGAAGTATTAAAGTTTTCACGCACAAACCCAAATACATTCATATTGAGAACTCAGCAGGAACAGTAAAATATAGTGACAGAGAAGATCAATATAATCTTTCTAGAATAGGTATTACCTTATATGGTTGTTATCCTAGTGAAAATATAGAAAAACTAGATAAGATAAAATTAGAATCGGTAGCTTCGTTAGTTAGTAAAGTAACTCATGTTAAGAAATTTTCAAAAGGACAAAGGTTAGGGTATGGGATAAGTTACGAGGCTAAAGAAGATGAGTATATCGCAACAATACCTGTAGGCTATGCTGATGGCATTTTAAGGAGAGCTCAAGGGTTCAAGATTAAAGTAGGTTCAGAAAATTGTGAGATAGTAGGACGTGTTTGTATGGATCAACTTATGGTACGTTGTAGTGAAAGCATAAAAGTAGGAGACGATGTTTTAATTTTTGGAGAGAATAATGGCCAAAAAATATCAGTCGATGATTTTGCTACATATCAAGATACAATAAGTTATGAAATATTCTGTTGTATAAATAAACGTGTTCCAAGAGTTTATTATAAAAATAAAATGGAGTTATAAAATGTACGAGAAAATTACAAAAAACTTAGCAACTAAGTTAAAAATACAAGATAAGTATATAGTGAATGTATTAAACTTACTAGAAGAAGGAAATACAATTGCTTTTATTGCAAGGTATAGAAAAGAACTAACAAATTCTCTAGATGAAGTTGCTATTAAACAAATTCAAGATGAATTTAATTATCTAAAATCACTTGAAGAAAGAAAAGAAGAGGTAATTAGATTAATTTCAGAAAAAGGTCTACTTACAGATGAACTAAAAAAAGATATTTTAGCTCAAGAAAAATTACAAAGGGTAGAAGATCTATATCGTCCGTTTAAAGAGAAAAAACGTACTAAGGCTACGATAGCTAAAGAAAAAGGTTTAGAGAAACTAGCTAATTATATTCTGAAACTTCCTAAATCATTAGAAGATTTGAATAAAGAAGCTGCTAAGTATATAAATGCTGAAAAAGAGGTTAATACAGCTGAAGAAGCAATTAACTATGCATTAGATATTATTGCAGAAAATATTTCTGATAGTGCTAAATATCGTGAATACGTACTTGAAAACACTAGAAAATTCGGTCAAATTACTTCAGTACTTAAAAAGGGTGGAGAAGAAAAAGACGAAACTGCTACTTATAAAAATTACTATGAGTTTGGAGAACAAATTTCGAAAATTGCTTCGCACAGAATTCTTGCATTAAACAGAGCTGAAAAAGAAGGTATAATTCGTGTAAGTATCGAAAATGATAAAGACAGATTACATAACTATATACTACGTGGTTTGACAAAAAATCGTCAGACTGCTATTAGTAACTTGCTACTAGAATGTATAGCTGATAGTATGAAGAGGTTAATTTATCCATCAATTGAAAGAGAGATTCGTAGTGATTTGACAAAAAAAGCTGAGGAAGATTCTGTTGTTATCTTCTCAGAAAACTTAAAACAACTATTAATGCAAAGTCCACTAAAAAATAAAAAAGTTTTAGGAATTGACCCTGCATTTAGAACAGGTTGTAAGATGGCAATTGTTGATGAATATGGTAACTTTATAGATAAAATGGTAATATATCCGCATAAACCAGCTTCAGCAGATAAACAAGAAAAATCTAAAAAAGACTTAATAAAATTTATTAATAGACATAATATTAATTTAATAGCGATTGGTAATGGTACTGCATCTCGTGAAACTGAGAAATTCGTAGTAGATAATTTAAAAGAAGCAGGATTAAAAATTGACTATGTTATCGTAAATGAAGCGGGAGCGAGTGTGTACTCGGCTAGTGAAGTAGCACGTGAAGAATTCCCAGACTTTAATGTAGAAGAAAGAAGTGCTGTATCTATAGCACGTCGTATCCAAGATCCATTAAGTGAACTTGTAAAAATTGATCCTAAATCAATCGGTGTAGGACAATACCAACACGATATTACTCCTAAGTTTTTAGAAAAAGAGCTTACTTTCGTAGTAGAAACTGCGGTTAACAAAGTAGGGGTAAATGTTAATACCGCATCTGTTTCGCTACTATCATATGTTTCAGGTGTTAATAAACAAATCGCTAAAAATATCGTAGCGTATCGTCAAGAAAATGGAAAAATAGAAACAATTAAAGAAATAGCCAAAGTACCAAGACTTGGTAAAAAGACATTCGAACAATGTGTAGGATTCTTTAGAATTCCAGATAGTAAAAATATTTTCGATGCTACGGGTATTCACCCAGAAAGCTATAAAGCTGCAGAGAATTTACTAAAAGAGCTGAAACTATCTACTAAAGAAGTAGGAACAGAAGAGTTTGCTACTACAATAGACGGAGTAGATAAAAAAGCCCTAGCAGAAAAAATCGGTGTTGGACTTGAAACATTAGAAGATATAATTAAAGATTTAAAACAACCGCTACGAGATGAACGTGAATCATTTGCTAAGCCGTTGTTAAAATCTGATATTCTAACTATCGATGATCTTCAAGTTGGTGTGAAACTAGCAGGTACTGTTAGAAATATTACGCAGTTTGGAGCATTTATTGATATTGGTTTAAAACAAGATGCTATGGTGCATATTTCAAAAATTAGTAAAAATTATATAAAAAATCCACTTGATGTTCTTAGTGTAGGTCAAATCGTAGATGTTTATGTAATAGACATAGATAAAGAACGAGGACGTGTTGCACTAGCAATGTTTAAAGATTAAAGGAGGTAAAAATGAGTAATAACAAATCAAAATACCTTCCAAGTATAGATAGTTTGAGGGCATTGGCAGTATTAGCCGTTATTATTTATCATGTTGATGTAAATTACCTACCGGGTGGATTTTTGGGGGTTGATTTATTTTTTGTTTTATCAGGATATTTAATTAGTTCATTAATTATAAAAGAATTCAGAAAAACAGGGACTGTAAATTTATATAACTTCTATATAAGAAGGGCTAGACGTCTGTTACCAGCCGTTTACTTTATGATAACGGTTGGATTAGTAGTAATGGTGCTTTTTAATGAAGTTCTACTTCGAAAAAGTCATCTAGATGCTATATTTGGTTATATATACTCTAGTAACTGGTGGTATATATTCCATAAGCTTGACTATTTTGATAGCTTCGGTGCGCAAAGTCCATTTAAACATTTATGGTCTTTAGCAATAGAAGAGCAATTTTATATGATTTTTCCATTGCTATTTTTATTAGTCAATGGAAAGAAAAAATCAAAAGATGGAACGTATAAATTAAATAAGAACTTTTTATATGTTGTTCTTGGGTTAATATTAGTATCATTAATAGCTCATATTCTTTTATTTGATATAAACAATATTAGTAGAATTTATTTTGGAACTGATACAAGAGCATTTTCTCTGCTTGTAGGAGTAGTAGGAGCAATATTATATCCTATGGAAAGATTACATTCTAAGGTAACCCCTCAACAAAATATGATTTACAGTATACTTTCACTAGTTTCTATTGCAGGATTAATAACTGTTATGATTTACACATCTGAGTATAATACATGGTTATATAGAGGTGGATTTCTTCTTGTAGCTATATTAGGTTTAATTGTTATTATTAGTAGTGGTAAACAACACACATTAATGTCTAAATTATTATCATTTAAACCTATTGTGTTTATTGGGAAAATCTCATATAGTTTATACTTATGGCACTTTCCAGTATTAGTACTAACAACTCCGGTATCAGAGATTGGTAATCCAAACATATTCTTCGTTATTCTAAGAATAATTTTAACATTTGTTTTAGCAATTATGAGTTATGTATTTGTTGAAACTCCGATAAGAAAATTAGGATTTATAAATTACATAAATATTATTTTCAAAAAAATAAGAAAACGATCTAGAAAATCTCGTAATATTTATGTAGGTATTGTTGGAGTAGTTTCAATATTATTCTTAATGGGTATTTTTGGGAAAAGTGTTCCATTTATTTCTACAGCTTTTGTAAAAGAAATGGAAACTAATAAAGAAACTCAGTTTGTAAATAACGGAAATAATAAAGATAATAACCAAGAAAAATCTAGTGATTTTAACAAAGATAACAAAGAGAATAAAGATGATAAAAATAATTCTGATAAGAAATATAGTTCAGTATTGGTAATGGGAGATTCATTGACAGTTGATATTGGAGAAAAATTCCAAGAACTATATCCAGGAGCTGTTATTGATGGGAAAATTGGACGTCAATTATATGTAGCAGTAGAAGAGGCGAAAAGCTATTCTAAATACAATAATGAAAATTCAGCGATAATTTTCCAATTAGGAACTAATGGTCCATTTACAGAAAGTCAAATTGAAGAATTAGTAAAAGAGTTCGATAAAGCTGATATTTACTTCGTTAATATTAAAGTACCAAGAGCTTGGGAAAAAACGGTAAATACAGCATTAAAAGAAGCGCAAGAAAAGCATTCAAATGTTAAACTTATTGATTGGTATTCAGTGGCAAATAGCACTAAGGATTTATTCGAACCAGATAGAGTTCACTTAAATCAAACTGGTATAGCTGAAATGGTAACATTAATAGAGAAAAACTTAAAACGCCCAGTGGAAATTAAAGAAAATTAAAAATAATTTAGAGAACTAAGTAGTAAAATGCTATTTAGTTCTTTTATTTATAAAAGAATTAGTATTTGATAATAGATTTGATTAAAATATTATGAAATTAAAGTATCAATTCTGTTTGAAATATTTAACTTTCGTTGAAATATCAATATAGTTTGTGATATAATATCTTAGTATTATAATTTATTTAATAATAAAAAAGGAGATAACTATGACAAAAGTAAGAGTAAGATATGCACCATCTCCAACAGGAAATTTACATATCGGAAATGCAAGAACTGCATTATTTAATTACCTTTTTGCTAAACATAACGGTGGAGATTTCGTATTAAGAATTGAAGATACGGACTTCAAACGTAATAAAGAAGAAGGTGAACGTAGCCAGCTTAAATACATGAACTGGTTAGGTCTAGATTATGATGAAGGTATTGGAAAAGAAAAAGAATTTGGCCCATACCGTCAATCTGAGAGAATCGATATTTACCAAAAATATGCTGATCAACTTATCGCAGAAGATAAAGCTTATAAATGCTACATGACAGCTGAAGAATTAGAAGCTGAAAGAGAAGAGCAAATTGCTAACGGATTACCACCGCGTTACAGTGGAAAACATGCTAACTTAACAAAAGAAGAGCAAGAAGCTTTTGAAAAAGAAGGTAGAAAACCTGCTATCCGTATCCGTGTTCCTCAAGACAGAACATACAAATTTAACGATATGGTTAAAGGTGAATTATCATTCGAAGGGCATGACTTTGGCGATTTCGTAATCGTTAAAAATGATGGAGTAGCAACGTACAACTTCGCTGTTGTTATCGATGACTACTTAATGAAAATTTCTCATGTATTACGTGGAGATGACCACGTTTCTAATACACCAAAACAACTTGTTGTATATGAAGCATTAGGATTTGAACCACCGAGATTTGGTCACATGACTCTAATCGTAAATGAAAATAAGAAAAAATTATCAAAACGTGATGAAAGTATTATTCAATTTATCGAACAATACGATGAATTAGGATACCTGCCAGAAGCATTATTTAACTTTATCGCTTTATTAGGATGGTCTCCAGAAGGTGAACAAGAAATCTTCTCTAAAGAAGAATTCGTGAAAATTTTTGATGAAAAACGTCTAAGTAAATCACCTGCGTTCTTCGATAACAATAAACTTACTTGGATTAATAACCAATACATCAAAGCTCAACCTTTAGAAAGAATCGTAGATTTATCATTACCATTCTTCATTAAAGAAGGTGTAGCGACAGCTGAAGAAGTAGAAGCTAATAAAGCTTGGTTTGAAAAATTAATTTCATTATACCAACCACAAATGAGTTACGGAGCTGAAATTGTTGAGTTAACAAAACAATTCTTTGTAGAAGATGTTAAATTCGATGAAGAAGAATTAGAAATCTTAAAACAAGAAACTACAGCAACAGTATTCGAAGATTTCTTAACAAAAGTTACTGAAGTAGAAGAATTCACAGCTGATAACATCAAAGCTTTAATCAAAGCAATTCAAAAAGATACAGGGGTAAAAGGTAAAAACTTATTTATGCCGATCCGTATCGCATCAACAGGATCAATGCACGGTCCAGAATTAAACACAAGTTTAGAATTACTTGGTAAAGAACGTGTGGCTGCTAGAGTAAAAGCTGCATTAGAAACAATTAAATAGTATAAATTAAGAAAAAAATAACGAAAGATTAAGGGTGAAATAAGTTAGAATTACTAAATTTTAGAGTAGCTCTTAATTTTAATTTTTCAGGGCGAAAAAAGATAGAGAAATATAAATAAAAGTAAAGAAAATATCTTGACATTTATCGTTAAATAAGGTATTATTACTTATGATATTGTTTATATATCTTCACGAGTAAGCCCCGGAAAACTTAGTCGTTATGACAGATTAAAAACAACATCTAGGAGGAAAAAAGACATGCGTCAAACATATATGGCAAAGCCATCAACTGTAGAAAAAAAATGGTATGTAATCGATGCTGAAGGACAAACTTTAGGTCGCTTATCATCAGAGGTAGCTTCAATTTTAAGAGGAAAACACAAACCTACTTATACACCACACATCGATACTGGGGATAATGTTATCATTATCAACGCTGAGAAAATTGTGTTAACTGGTAAAAAATTAACTGATAAAATTTACCGTCGTCACACAATGCACCCAGGTGGGTTAAAAGAAAGAACTGCTGGATTAATGGTAGAAAAATATCCAGAAGAACTTTTAGAACTATCTATCAAAGGTATGTTACCAAAAAATACTTTAGGTAGAGCTCAAGGAATGAAACTTCACGTTTACCGTGGAGCTGAACACCCACACGCAGCACAAAAACCAGAAAAATACGAATTACGTGGATAATATAGGAGGAAATAATTAAATGGCACAAGTAGAATATCGCGGTACAGGACGCCGTAAAAGCTCAGTAGCACGTGTAAGATTAGTACCTGGAACAGGGAAAGTTGTTATCAACAACAGAGAAATGCGTGAATACTTACCATTAGAATCATTAGTATTAGACTTAATGCAACCTTTAGAAGTTACATCTACTACAGGTAACTATGACGTTTTAGTTAACGTTAACGGTGGAGGATACACAGGACAAGCTCAAGCAATCCGTCACGGAATTGCACGTGCTTTACTAGAAGTAAACCCAGAATACCGTAAAGACTTAAAACCAGCAGGATTACTAACTCGTGACCCTCGTATGAAAGAACGTAAAAAATACGGTCTTCGTGGTGCGAGACGTGCTCCTCAATTCTCAAAACGTTAATATTGGTCTTATACCAAATTACGTCAAGACATCAGAGAACTTTCTCTGGTGTCTTTTTTTATGAAAATTGAGAGGTGAAATTAAAAAAATTAATGATGTAGCTAACTAGAAAATACAAGTAATCCATTTTAAGAAAAAATACTTGAAAAATCATTATATTTATAATAATTTTCAAGTATTTTAAATTAATATATTATTCGTAAATCTCTGAATCTTTTAAAGTGAAAACTACTTCAGTTCCAGATGGATAATTATCTAATGATAAGAGAAGTATTTTTTCTTCAATTTTTTTAGGTTTAATTTCTGCGCTTACTTGAGCTATTTCATTCAATTCATCGTATAAATTTTTAAATAATTTTGCATCTTTTACTTTAATCTTTGGATTTATTTGATAAATTGGTGTTTCACCAAACCAAGTATCTTCATTTTGGAAATCGATTTCTGATTTCTCATTGATTTTTAATTTTATTGCGATATCATAATCAAATGTATAACGATCAAAAAGTTTAGCTAGATTACTGATATAGTCATGGGATCCTTTATTTGATCCATTGATAAATTTTAATTTTGCACTGTAATCTATAGCATTAAGATCGAAAATTTCTGCCATTTTGAAAACATCAAATTCATCGTAAACATCAGAAGTTACAAAATTGACTTTAATATCATATCCCACACGTTGAAATTCTTGATATTTTTCTAGTAGCTGTTCTACTGTAGCATCTTCAATGTTTTCTTTTACATTTGTAACAGATTCTTTTCCATCTTCAATAACTTCTTGTTTAGGATATTTAACTGTTAATATATAACTCATTCAATTATACCTCCTTAAATTTAACACAATTTATATTATACATATCTTTTCATCTATTTACAATAGTGTAATATTAGATTTAATAAATTTACGATTATTATCATAATTTATTAATTAATTGTTTTTTCAAATTTTCAGAAACGTCTGAAAATAGTGAATTTATAATCTTGACATTTTTATGCAAACTTTATATAATAAGAAACATAAATTAAAGAGGAGGTCATTGCATATGAAAATAATTGCAATTTCAACAAGAAGTGTAGATTATCAATCGGATGCTGGTATAGCAAAAAGACGTTTATACATTAATGGTTATTTTTCAGAAGTTGCAGAAAAAGCTGGATTTATTTTATTCCCAGTTTGTTCTGATAATGGATTAGAGGAAATTGCAACGATGTGTAGTGGCCTAATAATTGCTGGACGAGATAGAGATATAAATCCGAAATATTATGGAGAAAATCCCCTAGAAGGGTTAGAGTATCCTGATGATCCTTATGAGGATGAGTTAGACTTTAAACTTATTGAACTTTTTGAGAAGATTAATAAGCCTATCCTAGGGATTTGTAGTGGATTACAGAGTTTAAATATCTATCACGGTGGTACGTTAAAACAACACATTGAGGAACATACTAGTAAAGAAGAGCTAGTTCGTCATAAGATAGATATAGAGGAAAATTCATTTGTTTATAGCTTATATGGAAGTAAAACTGAAGTGAACTCAATTCATCACCAAGCAATAAAAGATGTTGCAGAAGGATTTAAAGTTACTGCTGTAGCAGAAGATGGAACTATTGAAGCGATAGAGAAGGGAAATCTTATTGGTCTTCAATGGCATCCAGAGGTCGATTACGAAATAGATACCTTTAAAAAATTTCTTGACTTATGTGAATAATTAAAATAAATTCGCTATTTAAAAATAGAAATAAAAAATAAAGAATATGTTATCAAAATAGTTGACTATTGTGTAAAATGATGGTAAACTATTCTTTGTGTAAAATAATAGCAGTGGATTAATTGTTATTGCCTCTATGTTATACATTTATATAATGTGGCAACTCGTAGCCTATGCTGCTAGGCGAAGTTCCAGTTTTATAACATATACAACAACGATAATCGTGCTTTTTGTTTTCACAACAATAAAAAACAAAAAGATAAAAGGAGGAGCACATAATGGCTCGTTTTACAGGTTCAACTTGGAAAAAATCTCGTCGTTTAGGAATTTCACTAAGCGGTACTGGTAAGGAGTTAGCAAAACGTCCTTACGCACCAGGACAACACGGTCCTAACTTAAGAAAAAAACTATCTGAGTATGGTTTACAATTACAAGAAAAACAAAAACTTCGTTACCTACACGGTATGAATGAAAAACAATTCCGTAAATTATTCGATAAAGCTGGTAAATTACAAGGTCTTCACGGTGAAAACTTCATGGCATTACTTGCTACACGTTTAGATTCAGTAGTATACAGCTTAGGTTTAGCTAGAACTAACCGTCAAGCTAGACAATTAGTAAACCACGGACACGTTCTTGTAGATGGTAAAAAAGTAGACATCGCTTCTTACGCTGTTAAACCAGGTCAAGTAGTTTCAGTAAGAGAAAAATCTAGAAACCTTGAAATCATTAAAGAAGCTGTTGAAATCACTAACTTTGTACCTGAGTACTTAACTTTTGATGCTGATAAATTAGAAGGATCATTAGTAAGACTTCCAGAAAGAAGTGAATTACACCCAGAAATCAACGAACAACTTATCGTTGAGTACTACAGCCGTTAATAAAACGAATCCCTTTGAGCATTTGCTTAAAGGGATTGTTTTTTATTTACCAAATAAAAAACATGAATGAGTTTGCTAAAATCTTGTTTAAATTAAAATAAGTATGTAAATTATGCAGGAAAAATTAATATGCAAATTGCTAATAATCAACACTCTAGAAAATAATAACCAAGCTATAGTTATAACACATTATAATAATTTGTATTATTTATAAATTACAAATTTTCATTAAATTAATAATAATTTATTAGATTGATGAAATAAATTAATTTTTATAAATATATTTAACAATATAAATAATGTATATATCATAATGAATAATTTCATATATTTTAAATATATATTTTAGAATATTACTAAAGAAAATGAAAAAATAATAGAATTTTAAAATTTCGACAACTGTTTTTCAAGTTTCTTTTCTTATATAAATTAATGTAATTTTAAAAAAAAATAGCATTAATTTATTTTTACAAAAATTGTAGAGATAGTGTTTTATAATATTCTCAAAGAAAAACAAAAAGGAAAATACTTTCATAAATACTTTCAACAGAAAAACGCTTTCATTATTGATTTAACTGTGATAATATATAAGTACAGAGAAAAAAATTAGGAGGTAAGGGAAATGATTATCGGAGTACCAACAGAAATCAAAAATAATGAAAGTAGGGTGTCAGCTATACCGGGAGTAGTACACGAATTAGTACTAGATGGCCACACTGTATACGTGGAAAAAGGAGCAGGATTAGCTTCAGGTATTTCAGATGCTGAATATAAAAAAGTAGGGGCGGTTTTATTAGATAAAGCTGAAGATGTATGGAATAAATCGGATTTGATTTATAAAGTAAAAGAACCGATTCCTTCAGAATATAAATATTTTAGAAAAGGATTGATTATTTATACATATTTGCATCTAGCAGCAGATCCAGAGTTAACTAAAGCAATGGTAGATTCAGGAACTATAGGGATCGCTTTTGAAACAGTAAAAGTGGGAAGAACATTACCATTACTTAGACCAATGAGTGAAATTGCAGGAAGAATGGCAATTCAAGAAGGAACAAGATTCTTGTCTAAAGTGCAAGGTGGAAAAGGTAAATTGTTACAAGGGGTACCAGGAGTTCAACCAGGTCATGTTGTCGTAATTGGAGCCGGAGTTGCTGGAACAGCAGCAGCTACAGCAGCCTCAGGACTAGGAGCGCGTGTAACAATGTTAGATGTTAACCTTGATCGTTTAACTGAATTATCACATATTTTTGGTGGAAAAGTAGAAACAGTCTACTCTAATAAATTGAACATTGCTAATGCAATAAAAACTGCTGATTTAGTAGTAAGTACTGTATTAATTCCAGGGGCAAAAGCACCAAAACTTGTAACTAAAGAAATGATTAAAGATATGCCTGACGGAGGAGTAATTGTTGATGTAGCAATCGATCAAGGAGGTACAACTGAATTTACAGAAGGACGTCCAACAAGTCATGATAACCCAATCTTTATAGAAGAAGGTGTGTTACATTACTCTGTTGCTAATATTCCAGGAGCAGTTGCAGAAACAGCTACATATGCATTATGTAATGCTACTGCAAAATATGTAAAACTTATAGCGAAATTAGGTGTTAAAGGGGCAGTAGCTAAGTTCCCTGAATTAGTACCAGGTGTCAATGTAGCTAATGGTAAAGTAACATTCAAAGCAGTGGCTGACGATTTAGGATATGAATATACATCAGTAGAAGATGCTTTGTAGTACAATAGTAGAATTTAAAAACAAAAAATAGTTATATTGTATAGGGAGTGAGATGTATATGATTTTATGTATCTCACTTCTTTTTGATTAGGAATTTAATTTAGTTAGAGCAAAAATAAAATTATACTATTTTATTAAGTTATTTATTAATATCCTTTTTTCTTTACTTACATAATTGAAGTATATAGTAGTAATTAGTTTCTAACTATGATATAATTTAGTGGTGCAAAAAATAAGGGATAATATTTAATAAAAATTAGGAGGCTTATCATGAGTGTTTTTAGAAAAAAATCAATTGACTCAATTTTAGCAGAATCAAGAAACAAGACATTGACTCCTACGATGAAAACTATGGATTTAGTTTTATTCGGAATTGGGGCAATTATTGGATCGGGAATTTTAGTATTAACAGGTAAAGCTTCAGCGGAAGCAGGACCAGCTGTAGTATTTTCATTCTTAATCGCAGGATTAGCATGTTGTTTAGCAGCTCTTTGCTATGCGGAGTTAGCTTCGACAATTCCATCAAGTGGAAGTACATATACTTATTTATATGTATCAGTTGGTGAAATTGTTGCCTATGCAATAGGATGGGTATTAATAGGTGGATATGTCTTAACTGCAGCGACAGTTGCTAATGGATGGTCTAGTTATTTTTCACGTTTATTAGCAGGTCTTGGAATAGATTTACCAAAAGAACTTTATACATTACCTTCAGCAGGTGGATATGGTAATATACCAGCTATTATTATTGTATTATTAATTACATTTATCCTATCAAAAGGAACATCAAGTAGTAAATTAGTAAATAACTTAATGGTAGCAGCAAAAGTTGGGATTGTAATCTTATTTATAGTTGTTGGTGCATTTTATGTAGAACCAACAAACTGGACAAATAATTTTGCTCCATCTGGGGCTTCAGGAGTGATGTTAGCAGCGACTACGGTATTTTTCGCTTATCTTGGATTTGACGCGATTTCTACTTCAGCAGAAGAAACTATTAATCCTGAAAAATCATTACCAAAAGCAATTATTATTACGATGCTAGTTTGTACAACATTCTACATCTTAGTATGTTTGGTATTAACAGGGGTAGTTGAATATAGCCGTTTAGGAACTGGTGATGCACTAGCGTTCGTATTAGAAGAAGTAGGTCAAAATAAAGTTGCTGGTGTTGTATCTTTAGGTGCAGTTATTGGACTAATGGCAGGAATCCTGTCATTTATGTATGCAGGTATTCGTATCACATATACAATTGCACGTGATGGACTATTACCGAAAGGATTAACTAAGGTTAATGCAAGTAAAGTACCAAGTACAGTAACATGGGGACTAGGAATTTTAACAGCGGTATTAGCTGGATTCTTACCATTAGGGAAACTAGCGGATTTAGCTAATGTAGCATCAATTATAGCATTTGCGTTAGTGAGTTATACTACAATTGTATTCTATAAAAAATTCCCAGATTTAAAACGTGGATTTAGAGTACCAGGGATGCCGATATTACCAATAATCTCTATTATACTATTTGGAGCGCTATTATACAGCGTAACATTAACAACATGGATTATCTTTATTGTTTGGGTAATTGTAGGGATGATAGTATACTTTACATTCTCATATAAGAATAGTAAATTAAAATAACTTATAAAATAGAATCGACTATAACGTGGGTGTTATAGTCGATTTTTATATATCGTTAATATCTATTTTAGTTATATGACCAGAGGTTACGTTTATTACTTTTGGCTTTATTTTGAGCTTTTTTATATTTATCTAAATATCTTGTATCTGGAGGTTTGACGTATTTGATTTCTGCTAAACCTTCTAATAGTAGTTTTTCTTGAATATTAATATCATCAGCATAGACGTAACATAAAGCTCTATGATATTTGTCTACTTTTTCATAAACATCAAATTCGATTTCAACATTTTTAGCTTCAGATAATAATTTTCCATTTAGTTCACTAGCTTCAGGTCCATATTTTTGTACTTCAACTCCTGGTTTGACAGTCTCAGGAGTATCAATTAATAAATATCTCACCTTTAATTCTTTATTGTTAAAGTTAACTATAATAGTATCACCATCAATTTTTTTTATAAAATTGACCTTGTACTTTGTTTTATCTCCCTTAATACTGACGCCATTAATAGTAGTTTCTTTATAATTCTCACTAGTTTGATTAATTATCAAAGCGATAATTAAAAATACCACTGTGAATAGACTAAAGAAAATAATAAATACTTTTTTATTCATAATAATTCCCCCTTAATATTAATTTTAACATTTTTGAAGATTTGGATAAAGTTACAAAATAACAATAGTAATAAAATTTAATAGTTGTTATACAAATTCATAAAAAACGAAAAAATTTTTTTACATTACTTTCAATATTTACAGTGTTTATGGTAAAATAAGAGATGTAAGTGTTTTACAAATTTATAAAACATTTAATAGGAAAATATAAATAGCAATTTTTTAAGTGGAGGAAAAGTAGATATGACCAATAAAACATGGTATCTAGGTTTGGATATTGGTTCTGCAAGTGTAGGTTGGGCAGCGACTGATACTGAGTATAAAATAATTAGAAAAAATAAAAAAAGATTATGGGGAGCTAGATTATTTGAAGAAGCTATAACTGCGGAAGATCGTCGAGGTTATCGTTCTAGTAGAAGGAGACTCGCTAGAAGAAAATGGCGCTTAAATCTTCTTGAGGAATTATTTGCTGCAGAAGTAAAAAGGATAGATGAGACATTCTTCCTAAGATTAAAAGAGAGTCAATACCATTACGAAGATAAAACTCATAAGGTTCCTTATGCGATTTTTAATGATAAAGACTATACAGATAAAGATTATTATAAAGATTATCCAACAATCTATCATCTAAGATCAAAGCTTATGTCTGAAAAAAATCCAGATGTAAGAAAGGTATTTTTAGCTATACACCATATACTTAAGAATAGAGGGCACTTTTTACTACAAGGTCAAAGTTTTAAAGATGGTAATTTAAACAATTTAATTAAAGAATTATTAGAACTTGATATACTTCATGTAGGATTTGAAGTAACAGAAGAAGTTGTTGGTAAAATTGCGGACATTTCATTAGAGAAAAAAACTTTAACAGACAAGGTAAATGATCTTAAGAAACTTTATCCAAAAGAAAAACAATTATTAGAAGTATTTAGATTAATTTTTGGTGGGAAAACTTCGTTGGATAAATTATTCGCAATAGATGAATATAAAGAATTAGATGCAGCTATAAAATCTGTATCATTTAAAGAGAAAATTTATGAAGAAGTTCGTCATGATTATGAACAAGTACTATCAAATTATATTGAACTTCTTGATTTAGCTAAGCTAGTTTATGATAGTATTATTTTATCAGATATTAAGAAAGAAGGAAAAACACTATCAGAATCAAAAGTAGAACTTTACGAAAAACATAAAAATGATTTATTAAAATTAAAAAATCTTGTAAAAAATGATTCTAAACTGTCTGAAGATAAAAAAGTGGAAGTGTATGCTTCGATATTTAAAGAAGATAAAGATAAAGGCACTAACTACGTAAATTATATTCATAAGAGTGAAGAGGGTAAAGGATGTAATTACGAAGACTTCAAGAAATTCTTAGTTAAGGAATTAGCAAAATTAGAAGAAAGTTCAGTTAAGGCTGAAATAATTAAAGAATTAGACTTAGAACAATTCTTACCACTTCAAAGAACAAAAGATAATTCAGTAGTACCTTATCAAATCCATAAAGAAGAATTGGTAAAAATTTTAGATAATGCTGTTAAATATCATGATTTCTTAGATGAAAAAGATGAGAGTGGTTATAGTGTAAAAGAAAAAGTTGTTCAATTACTAGAATTCAGAATACCTTACTATGTTGGTCCTCTTAACTCTAGTAAAAAAGCAAAAGAAGGTGGCTTTGCATGGTCTGTGAGAAATAAAGGATATGAAAATACACCAGTAACACCATGGAACTACAGTAAAGTTATAGATGAAAGTGCAAGTGCAGAAAAATTTATTACAAACTTAACTAACAAATGTACATACCTAAAAGGAGAAGATGTGCTTCCGAAGAATTCATTACTTTACTCTGAATTTGCACTGTTAAATGAATTGAACGCACTTAAATATGATGGTAATAGAATCAGTCTTGAAGCTAGAAATACAATTATAGAGAAGCTCTTTAAACAACAAGGAAAAAAAGTAACGAAAAATAGTATAAAAAATCTTCTTAAGGCTGAAGGTTATATAGACGGTAAAGGTGAAATTTCAGGTATTGATATTACCGTGAAAAATGATATTAAGGCATATAGAGATTTCAAGAAAATTCTAGGAGACAAGTTTAATTCTGAGCATGTAGAAAATATAATTCTGTGGATTACATTATATGGAGAATCTAGAAAACTAATAAAAGCCAAAATTGAATCTGTTTATGGAGATATTTATTCTAATGATGAAATTACTAAAATGTCTAGATTAGTTTACAAGGATTGGGGAAGATTCTCAAGAAAACTGTTGACAGAATTAGTTAGTAAAAAATTGTATAATGAAGAAACAGGAGAATGCCTAAACATTATTGGAGCAATGCGCCAAAATAATATTCTATTTATGGAATTATTGGCTGACAGATTCGATTATTCAGAACAAATCTCAAAATTCAATAAAGAACTTCAAGAAGAGGTGACAGAGATTACACCGGAAATTCTAGATGATTTATATGTATCTCCAGCGGTTAAACGTTCCATTTGGCAAACCGTTAGAATA
Source organism: Gemella parahaemolysans (assembly GCF_053758945.1). Taxonomy (NCBI): domain Bacteria; kingdom Bacillati; phylum Bacillota; class Bacilli; order Caryophanales; family Gemellaceae; genus Gemella; species Gemella parahaemolysans. Next base: position 6,660 of record NZ_JBSMTP010000011.1, on the reverse strand, counting down.
GTAGAAGAGCTTAAGAAAATTATAGGTTGCGCACCAGCAAAAATCTTTGTAGAGACAACACGATCTAATCAAGAGAAGAAAAAACCAACAGATTCACGTAAAAAACAATTAGAACTTGCTTATAAAGCTGTTAAGAAAGATGTAAAAGAGCTAGAAAAAGAAATTGGTGTAATTAATTTTGATGTACTGAATGATAGACTAAGCTCTGTAGAACCGTCTAAACTAAAAGCGAAGAAATTATATCTATACTATACTCAATTAGGAAGATGTATGTATAGTGAGGAACCGATTAATATTAGTGAATTATTTGATAATAATAAATATGATATAGATCATATATATCCACAGTCCAAAATAAAAGACGATAGTTTCACTAATACAGTATTGGTAAAAAGAGAGAGCAATGCTGCGAAAACAGACAGATATCCATTAGGTTCAGATATTCAAACACCAAGTAATAGAAGATTTTGGAAATTCTTAAAAGAAAAAGGATTGATTACTGATGAAAAATATAATAGATTAGTTAGAACAGAAGAGTTCTCTGATGAAGAGCTAAGTGGTTTTATAGCGCGTCAATTAGTAGAAACATCGCAATCAGTAAAAGCAGTAGCTAGTATATTAAGGGAGCTAAATCCAGAGACTTCAATTTGTTACTCTAAAGCAGAAAATGTATCTAGCTTTAGACAAAATTTCGGAAAAATAAAAGACGGAAATAGTAAATCAAAAAATAATGAACAGTTAGTAAAAGTGCGTGAAATTAATGATTTACACCATGCCAAAGATGCTTATTTAAACGTGGTAGTAGGAAATGTCTATGATACTAAGTTTACGCGTAATGTATTTAATTTTATTAAAGATAAAAAAGATGGAAGAAAATATTCACTTAATAAGGTATTCTATGAAAATGTTTCAGATACAAAAACAGTAGCTTGGGAAATGGATAAAACAATTCATCAAGTAAAAAAAGTTATGGATAATAATAGTATCTTAGTAACAAGAAGAACATCTGAACAAAAGGGTGGATTATTTAAAGCGACAGTATACAAAGCTAAAATAGCAGCTAAAGCGAAAGAAGGAGTATATTACCCATTAAAAACATCAGATAAATTTATTAAAGATGTTAAAAAATATGGAGGGTATACAAGCATTGGAATAGCTTATTATTCAATATTTGAATATATTTTAGTAAATAAAAAAGGTGAGGAAAAGATAACAAGAATTATTCCAATACCAATATATGTTTCTCAAAATATTAGAGATAATAGTACACTTATTGAGTTTGGAAGAAGTCAAGTTAATATAAAAGATGGAGAACAGATAAAAGACTTCAAATTAAAATATGCTAAACTTTGTATTGGTAGTGAGATAAGAATGAATAATTATCCTTACTATATTGGAGGTAAGAGTAAAGATACATTCTATTATGATAGTGCAGTTCAAGTGATAATAGATAATCAGAGTGAACAATATCTAAAAATATTATCTAAATATCAAAATTGGAAAAAAGAAAATAAAGATGGTGAACTTTCGAAAAATATAACTAAAGAAAGTAATTTAGAATTATATAATAAACTAGTTGAAAAAATGAATTCCAAAATATTTACGAAGAAAAAACCCAATAAATATAATGAATTAAATAGTGAAGAGATTCGAAGTAATTTTAATAGTATTACAGCAGAGGAACAGGTAAAAGTATTATTAGAGATTTTGAATTTACTTACAAATAAAAAATCAACATTTGATTTAAAAAATATTAAATTGGGAGCTGCGAGGGGACAACAGTTATTTGATTTAACAAAACTAAATCAATTTTCTATTATGGAGCAATCTGTAACAGGTTTATATGAAAAAGAAATAACAATAATAGGGGATAAAGGGAATGACATGGAGAACAATAATAGTTAGAGATAGGGCGAAGCTAGATTATAGCTTGAATTTTCTAACAGTTAGAAAAGAAGCGGAGACTAGGAAAGTTAGTCTTAGCGAAATATACATGATTATTATTGAAAGCACAGCGGTATCTATTACCGCCGTGCTTTTAAATGAACTTATGAAAAACAAAATAAAGGTAATATTTTGTGATGAGAAAAGGAATCCTAATTCGGAATTAATACCATATTATGGAAGTCATGATACAAGCTTAAAATACAAGAATCAGTTAGAATGGTCTACTGAAAGTAAAGAACGAATATGGACAAGAGTAGTGTATGAAAAAATACAAAATCAAATGTTATTACTAAAAAAATTTGGCAAAGAAGAGTATGAATTATTAAAACAGTATCTTAATGAATTAGAATGGAATGATAATAGTAATAGAGAAGGTCATGCAGCTAAGGTTTATTTTAATGCTATATTCGGTATGGATTTTAGTAGAAATAAAGAATGCTTTACAAATGCTGCACTAGATTATGGCTATTCAATTATATTATCTGCATTTAATAGGGAAATTGTATCGTGTGGATATTTCACGCAGTTAGGTTTATGTCACAGAAATCCATATAATAAATTTAATCTAGCCAGTGATTTTATGGAACCTTTCAGAATATTAGTAGATGAAGTAGTATTTAGTTTAGAAGCTAATAAATTTACTAAAGAGCATAAAAATATACTTGTTAATATTCTAAATAATACAGTTGAAATTGATGATAAAGAACAAACTGTGGCTAATGCGATTAAAATATATGTTCGTAGTTTGTTTACGGCATTAAAAGAAAATGATTTAGAGTATATAAAGATGTATAAGTATGAGTTATAGATTTATGAGAGTATTAGTAATGTTCGATCTTCCAACAGAAACATCTCTTCAAAGAAGAAATTATAGAAAATTCAGAAAAACATTGATAAAAAATGGATTTATCATGATGCAAGAATCTGTTTATGTAAAATTAGCTATGAATCAAGGGAGTGCAGATTTAATTGTAAAGAGTATTCGAAAAATGTGCCCAGATGAGGGAGTAGTTCAAGTATTACAGATTACTGAGAAGCAGTTTTCTAAAATGGAGTTTTTAGTAGGAGAGAGTCAGACCGAATATGTAGATAATGATGAAAGGTTATTAGAACTATGAAGATTATTAATAAAAACTGGCAGAGAAAAATAGAAATAGAAGATAATATAATTTATACAGTAGTTTTTGAAAATAAAAAGTATTATAGAGGAAATATAATTGAATTAATCAACCAACATAAGGGAAATGAAGGGAGTTACATTTTGTCGAGTGATAATAAAGAAATATCGTTTGACAAGAATAGTTATATTATTACAGATATATTTAATATTGATATAAATAGTAAAAAAGTACTAACAAAAATATATAATTCATTATTAAAAGAGATAATAGAAGATATTACAAGTTTTAACGAATTATCAACAAATATTAGATTATATTTTGAAAAATTAATATTTAATAGTTCTTTAGAAATTGAACAAGGTGAAGAGATTGACATGCCTTCTTTATTGAAAATTGGAGATTTTAAAATACATGTTGAAAATGATGATGTTTTAGAAAAATTTATAAAGTTTTTAAAAGTATTAACAGAATTATGTAGTTATAAAATTATTTTTGTAGTAGGGCTTCATAACGTTTTCACAAAAGATGAAATAATAGAAATTTATAAAGAAGTATGTTTGAACAAAATAACTATAATAAATATAGAGTATCAACAATTTAAAAATCTATCGAATGAACATTATAAAGAAATAGTTTATATATTTGATAGTGATAATTGTGAAATATAGTATTGCAATTTTGCGAAAATACTTGTATAATATAGGTAGATTCAAAATTTACACATCAAGTTCAAATAAAGATTTTATCTAAATTGCCTTCGGGCCTGGATCGGTGTCGGTCCATTTTTTTATACCTAAATTCAAAATTTCTTCTCCAAATCTCAATTTGAGGTTTGAGAGATATGTAAATTTTGAATTCTACAAAACAAACTTTACTAACAAACGTAGTAAATTACTGTTTGAGAGATATGTAAATTTTGAATTCTACAAAACATCGTTGATTTCAATTGATCTTACACTAGAGTTTGAGAGATATGTAAATTTTGAATTCTACAAAACTGGTTATACGCGTAGTCTATACACTCTACGTTTGAGAGATATGTAAATTTTGAATTCTACAAAACAAAGTACGTTGGTGAGGATATTGAATACCTGTTTGAGAGATATGTAAATTTTGAATTCTACAAAACACGTTAGAATAGACAACGACGCAAACTATAGTTTGAGAGATATGTAAATTTTGAATTCTACAAAACTACATTACAAAATGTAACTAGTGAAATGCTGTTTGAGAGATATGTAAATTTTGAATTCTACAAAACTTTGATTTTGAAAATAATCAAATTGATAATGTTTGAGAGATATGTAAATTTTGAATTCTACAAAACGAAATTTAATAGAACGTTACCGCATGAAGTGTTTGAGAGATATGTAAATTTTGAATTCTACAAAACAGAGCCAGTAAAAATGGCAGCTTGTTTAACGTTTGAGAGATATGTAAATTTTGAATTCTACAAAACCAATTCTAAACGGGCAATGAAGAAGCGTGGTTTGAGAGATATGTAAATTTTGAATTCTACAAAACAGTATATGTTTTAATAAACTTCCCAGAAGAGTTTGAGAGATATGTAAATTTTGAATTCTACAAAACTGGAGGTATTGATGAAGCAATAATCTTTGAGTTTGAGAGATATGTAAATTTTGAATTCTACAAAACTGCATGTGCAAAGAAAATCGCTGATCATTGTTTGAGAGATATGTAAATTTTGAATTCTACAAAACTTTTCTATTATGCGAATGAGTTTAGACGTGTTTGAGAGATATGTAAATTTTGAATTCTACAAAACTTAATGAAGTTGATGAAGTTATCTCTATGTGTTTGAGAGATATGTAAATTTTGAATTCTACAAAACTAAAAAGTATGATGAAATAGAAATATCTCAAGTTTGAGAGATATGTAAATTTTGAATTCTACAAAACGTATGTGATAAGAGAACGTGTCACTATAGAGTTTGAGAGATATGTAAATTTTGAATTCTACAAAACCTTTATCATGTTGAAAGTTGTAAAATACCGTTTGAGAGATATGTAAATTTTGAATTCTACAAAACTAAATCGTTGCAGGAAACTAGACTTGACATAGTTTGAGAGATATGTAAATTTTGAATTCTACAAAACAATTTCACCTATAACAGATTTAAAACTATCGTTTGAGAGATATGTAAATTTTGAATTCTACAAAACTAGCAGTCCCCCAAATGTGCAGTCCTCTTCGTTTGAGAGATATGTAAATTTTGAATTCTACAAAACGAATATAATGAAGGTTGGACACCGAATTGGGTTTGAGAGATATGTAAATTTTGAATTCTACAAAACAGAAAAACTATATAAATTAATAGATATTGTGTTTGAGAGATATGTAAATTTTGAATTCTACAAAACTAGATTTTTATAAATCTTAAACAGTTTTTTGTTTGAGAGATATGTAAATTTTGAATTCTACAAAACGAAATGTGTGAGTTTAAATTTGGAATTGAGTTTGAGAGATATGTAAATTTTGAATTCTACAAAACTTTTAAAAATGCCTTTATACCGGGGGTTACGTTTGAGAGATATGTAAATTTTGAATTCTACAAAACTGCATTAAGTTTATCTCTTTCGCTAACCACCGTTTGAGAGATATGTAAATTTTGAATTCTACAAAACAGTATGTCTGAATATATGAGTATGAATGTTGTTTGAGAGATATGTAAATTTTGAATTCTACAAAACAATACTGGGCTATTGTTTCAGCACGTTTACGTTTGAGAGATATGTAAATTTTGAATTCTACAAAACACTAGTAGATTCTAAATTAGCTGAGCTTGAGTTTGAGAGATATGTAAATTTTGAATTCTACAAAACACTATAAGTTTAAATTATTTAAACTTTATAGTTTGAGAGATATGTAAATTTTGAATTCTACAAAACTTTTTCGGCGATTTTCTGCTTTCGTTTTTGTTTGAGAGATATGTAAATTTTGAATTCTACAAAACCTTCACCAACGTACTTTAATTCACCTTTTAGTTTGAGAGATATGTAAATTTTGAATTCTACAAAACTTTAATGACATAGGTTCAGCTTTCCTTGCGTTTGAGAGATATGTAAATTTTGAATTCTACAAAACAGTATTTCCTTGTTGTTTCTTACTTTCTAAGTTTGAGAGATATGTAAATTTTGAATTCTACAAAACAGTACTTGGTGCATATTTTACAAAAACAGCGTTTGAGAGATATGTAAATTTTGAATTCTACAAAACCTACATTCATAAAACAGAAGCAGCACAGAAGTTTGAGAGATATGTAAATTTTGAATTCTACAAAACTATGTGGACGTTCAAGTATCCAGTCAAAGCGTTTGAGAGATATGTAAATTTTGAATTCTACAAAACATAATTTTGATTCTTTTGGTATTGGATTTTGTTTGAGAGATATGTAAATTTTGAATTCTACAAAACTCAGTGTTAAATAATGAATCAAAGGAAACAGTTTGAGAGATATGTAAATTTTGAATTCTACAAAACAAAATTACATGAATTATATAAAAAATTAAAGTTTGAGAGATATGTAAATTTTGAATTCTACAAAACAGATGTTTTCGAGAACTTTTACAAA
>NZ_JBSMTP010000010.1:0-53851 GCF_053758945.1 Gemella parahaemolysans | reverse complement strand
CTTTACCTTCTTCATCTACATAACTTGTTACGACTTGACGGTATACATGTGTTGTATTTCCTTTTTCGTCTTTCTTAGTTTCTTTGTAAATGTACTCTGGAATGTCTTTCTTATCTTTCGTTCCTTTATCTGAAGGATTGATTTCTTTTCCTTCTTCATCTACATAACTTGTTACGACTTGACGGTATACATGTGTTGTATTTCCATCTTTATCTTTCTTAGTTTCTTTGTAAATGTACTCCGGAATGTCTTTCTTATCTTTCGTTCCTTTATCTGAAGGATTGATTTCTTTTCCTTCTTCATCTACATAACTTGTTACGACTTGACGGTATACATGTGTTGTATTTCCTTTTTCGTCTTTCTTAGTTTCTTTGTAAATGTACTCTGGAATGTCTTTCTTATCTTTCGTTCCTTTGTCTGAAGGGTTAATTTCTTTTCCTTCTTCATCTACATAACTTGTTACGACTTGACGGTATACATGCGTTGTATTTCCTTTTTCGTCTTTCTTAGTTTCTTTGTAAATGTACTCTGGAATGTCTTTCTTATCTTTCGTTCCTTTATCTGAAGGGTTGATTTCTTTTCCTTCTTCATCTACATAACTTGTTACGACTTGACGGTATACATGTGTTGTATTTCCTTTTTCGTCTTTCTTAGTTTCTTTGTAAATGTACTCTGAAATATCTTTCTTATCTTTTGTTCCTTTATCTGAAGGATTGATTTCTTTTCCTTCTTCATCTACATAACTTGTTACGACTTGACGGTATACATGCGTTGTATTTCCTTTTTCGTCTTTCTTAGTTTCTTTGTAAATGTACTCCGGAATATCTTTCTTATCTTTCGTTCCTTTATCTGAAGGGTTAATTTCTTTACCTTCTTCATCTACATAACTTGTTACGACTTGACGGTATACATGTATTGTATTTCCTTTTTCGTCTTTCTTAGTTTCTTTGTAAATGTACTCTGGAATGTCTTTCTTATCTTTCGTTCCTTTGTCTGAAGGGTTAATTTCTTTGCCTTCTTCATCTACAAATGTTGTTACTACTTTACGGTAAACATACTCTACAGTTGTAACACCTTCTTTTAATTCTCCTGATTCAGGATCTGATGTTTCTGATTTCTTAACGAATTCATATACATCACCATTTTCAGTAATGATTGTTGCTGGTTTATGATCAGTTGTATTGTACTGAGTTCCAACTAAATCACCATTAACATCCATCACTGTTGTAGGAACTTCTTTACCTTCAGATATACCTGAAATTGGTAATCCATTCTCATCTACATAGTTAACAACTACAAATCCAATATGTGCTTCTGGTAATTCTTCTGTAGTATTTTGCAATTCATATACATAAGTAATGACTGATGTTCTAGATTTTACATCTGATGTTTCAGCATCTGAATGTTGCGTTACTTTTACGAATTTGTAGACCTTACCTTCAGCTGTTGTAATAGTTTGTGGTTTATTATCTGTTGTGTCATATGGTGTTTTCACTAGTGACGCTGGCGTATCGATTACTGATTTATCGACTTTAACACCATTTTCAGTTGTTCCTGATAATGGACGCCCAGATTTATCAACATAAGTAACAATTACATTACCATATTTTTGTTTTGTTTCACGTTCTGGTACCTCTTTATAAACATAAGTAACATTTTGTGGTTGTTCAGTTACTTTACCTGTTTCATCAGCTGAACCTGATTTAGTTGTTGCAGTTAGAATGTATACTTTACCATCTTTTTCGATACGTTCAGGTTTAAAGTTAGATGTTGTTGTATCGTATTCTGTTCCAAGTTGTGTATCTTTTGGTTGAACTGTTTGAGTTTCTTTTAATGTTACTCCAGTAGTTGTTTCATAAGATACTGTTACCCCTTGACCTTTAACCGCTCTATAAGTGTAAGTAGCTGTTTGAGGTTGTTCAGTGAAGTTAGTTGGAATTTTATCTACTTTTACAAATTCATAAACTTTACCATCTTTATCTGTAATACGTTTTGGATATTCTAAGTTTACTTTTTCATTTAGTGATTTCTTACCGGTATTTGTTGGATCTTTGATTTCTTTTCCAGATTCATCAACAAATTTTTGAATGATTTCACCTTTAACTTCAGAGTAAACATAAGTTACAACAGTTGGTGTATCACTTACTTTACCATTCTCTTTTGGAGAACCTTCTTTTAATCCACCATTTTTCTCTACAAGTTTGTAAAGTTTTCCATCTTTCGTGATAGTTAAATCTTTTACAGTTGTAGTATTATATTCATCTCCTGTTGGAACTTGAGATTTTAAGTGGTTATCAGGTTTGATTGATTCACCTGCTTCATTTTCGTACTTAACAGTTACGCCACCTTTTTGTAGTTCATATTTATACGTTACTGAAATTGGATCTACTGTTACTTTACCATTTTCAGTTCCTACTGTTGCGCTTGGTACTAGTTTGTACACTTTTCCACTTTCAGTTGTGATTGTTTCTGGTTTTAATTCTGGTGTGTTTGTAGTGTATTCTTTTCCTGTTGGACTTTGGTTTTCTACTACTACACTTGTTTTTCCTTCAATCGCATTTCCTTCAGTATCTGTATAGTTTACTGTTACATCACCTTTTTGTAGTTCGTATTTATACGTTACTGAAATTGGATCTACTGTTACTTTACCATTTTCAGTTCCTACTGTTGCGCTTGGTACTAGTTTGTACACTTTTCCACTTGGTGTTGTAATTATTTCTGGTTTTAACTCTGGTGTGTTTGTATTGTACTCTTTTCCTGTTGCACTTTGGTCTTCAGCTTTAACACTTGATTTTCCTTCAATTGCATATCCTTCAGTATCTGTATAGTTTACTGTTACATCACCTTTTTGTAGTTCGTATTTATATGTTACTGAAATTGGATCTACTGTTACTTTACCATTTTCAGTTCCTACTGTTGCGCTTGGTACTAGTTTGTACACTTTTCCACTTGGTGTTGTGATTGTTTCTGGTTTTAACTCTAGTGTGTTTGTAGTGTATTCTTTTCCTGTTGGACTTTGGTTTTCTACTACTACACTTGTTTTTCCTTCAATCGCATTTCCTTCAGTATCTGTATAGTTTACTGTTACATCACCTTTTTGTAGTTCGTATTTATACGTTACTGAAATTGGATCTACTGTTACTTTACCATTTTCAGTTCCTACTGTTGCGCTTGGTACTAGTTTGTACACTTTTCCACTTGGTGTTGTAATTATTTCTGGTTTTAACTCTGGTGTGTTTGTATTGTACTCTTTTCCTGTTGCACTTTGGTCTTCAGCTTTAACACTTGATTTTCCTTCAATTGCATTTCCTTCAGTATCTGTGTAGTTTACTGTTACATCACCTTTTGGTAGTTCGTATTTATATGTTACTGAAATTGGATCTACTGTTACTTTACCATTTTCAGTTCCTACTGTTGCGCTTGGTACTAGTTTGTACACTTTTCCACTTGGTGTTGTGATTGTTTCTGGTTTTAACTCTAGTGTGTTTGTAGTGTATTCTTTTCCTGTTGGACTTTGGTTTTCTACTACTACACTTGTTTTTCCTTCAATTGGTTGTCCGTCAACATCTGTATAGTTTACTGTAACGTTTCCTTTTTGTAGTTCGTATTTATACGTTACTGAAATTGGATCTACTGTTACTTTACCATTTTCAGTTCCTACTGTTGCGCTTGGTACTAGTTTGTACACTTTTCCACTTGGTGTTGTGATTGTTTCTGGTTTTAACTCTGGTGTGTTTGTATTGTACTCTTTACCTGTTGCACTTTGGTCTTCAACTTTAACACTTGTCTTACCTTCAATCGCATTTCCTTCAGTATCAGTATAGTTTACTGTTACATCACCTTTTTGTAGTTCGTATTTATACGTTACTGAAATTGGATCTACTGTTACTTTACCATTTTCAGTTCCTACTGTTGCGCTTGGCACTAGTTTGTATACTTTTCCACTTTCAGTTGTGATTGTTTCTGGTTTTAACTCTGGTGTGTTTGTATTGTATTCTTTACCTGTTGCACTTTGGTCTTCAACTTTAACACTTGATTTTCCTTCAATCGCATTTCCTTCAGTATCTGTGTAGTTTACTGTTACATCACCTTTTTGTAATTCGTATTTATACGTTACTGAAATTGGATCTACTGTTACTTTACCATTTTCAGTTCCTACTGTTGCGCTTGGTACTAGTTTGTACACTTTTCCACTTGGTGTTGTGATTGTTTCTGGTTTTAACTCTGGTGTGTTTGTATTGTACTCTTTACCTGTTGCACTTTGGTCTTCAACTTTAACACTTGATTTTCCTTCAATCTCATTTCCTTCAGTATCTGTGTAGTTTACTGTTACATCACCTTTTTGTAGTTCGTATTTATACGTTACTGTAATTGGATCTACTGTTACTTTACCATTTTCAGTTCCTACTGTTGCACTTGGTACTAGTTTGTACACTTTTCCACTTGGTGTTGTAATGGTAGTTGGTTTCAGATCAGGTGTATTTGTATTGTAATCTTTACCTGTTGGACTTTGATTTTCAGCTTTAACACTTGTTTTACCTTCAATCTCATTTCCTTCAGTATCTGTATAGTTTACTGTTACATCACCTTTTTGTAGTTCGTATTTATACGTTACTGTAATTGGATCTACTGTTACTTTTCCGCTTTCAGTTCCTACTGTTGCGCTTGGTACTAGTTTGTATACTTTTCCGCTTTCAGTTGTGATTGTTTCTGGTTTTAATTCTGGTGTGTTTGTATTGTATTCTTTTCCTGTTGGACTTTGGTTTTCTACTACTACACTTGTTTTTCCTTCAATCGCATTTCCTTCTGTATCTGTATAGTTTACTGTAACATCACCTTTTTGAAGTTCGTACTTATACGTTACTTCAATTGGATCAACTGTTACTTTACCAGTTTCTTTACCAACTGTTTGGTCTGGAACCAATTTATAAACTTTACCACTTGGTGTTGTAATTGTAGTTGGTTTCAATTCAGTTGTATTTGTATTGTAATCTGTACCAGTTGCTCTTTGGTTTTCAACTTTAACACTTGGTTTACCTTCAATTTCATTACCTTCAGTATCTCTATAATTTACAGTAACATCACCTTTTTGAAGTTCGTACTTATACGTTACTTCAATTGGGTCAACTGTTACTTTACCTGTTTCTTTACCAACTGTTTGGTCTGGAACCAATTTATAAACTTTACCACTTGGTGTTGTAATTGTAGTTGGTTTCAATTCAGTTGTATTTGTGTTGTAATCTTTACCTGTTGGACTTTGATTTTCAGCTTTGACACTTGTCTTACCTTCAATTGCATTTCCTTCTATATCTGTATAGTTTACTGTAACATCACCTTTTTGAAGTTCGTACTTATAAGTTACTTCAATTGGGTCAACTGTTACTTTACCTGTTTCTTTACCAACTGTTTGGTCTGGAACCAATTTATAAACTTTACCACTTGGTGTTGTGATTGTTTCTGGTTTTAACTCTGGTGTGTTTGTATTGTACTCTTTACCTGTTGGACTTTGATTTTCTACTACTACACTTGTCTTACCTTCAATCGCATTTCCTTCTATATCTGTATAGTTTACTGTAACATCACCTTTTTGAAGTTCGTACTTATACGTTACTTCAATTGGGTCAACTGTTACTTTACCAGTTTCTTTACCAACTGTTTGGTCTGGAACCAATTTATAAACTTTACCACTTGGTGTTGTAATTGTAGTTGGTTTCAAATCAGTTGTATTTGTGTTGTAATCTTTACCTGTAGGACTTTGATTTTCAGCTTTGACACTTGTCTTACCTTCAATCGCATTTCCTTCTGTATCTGTATAGTTTACTGTAACATCACCTTTTTGAAGTTCGTACTTATACGTTACTTCAATTGGGTCAACTGTTACTTTACCAGTTTCTTTACCAACTGTTTGGTCTGGAACCAATTTATAAACTTTACCACTTGGTGTTGTAATTGTAATTGGTTTCAAATCAGGTGTATTTGTATTGTAATCTTTACCTGTTGGACTTTGATTTTCTACTACTACACTTGTCTTACCTTCAATCGCATTTCCTTCTGTGTCTGTATAGTTTACTGTAACATCACCTTTTTGAAGTTCGTACTTATACGTTACTTCAATTGGGTCAACTGTTACTTTACCAGTTTCTTTACCAACTGTTTGGTCTGGAACCAATTTATAAACTTTACCACTTGGTGTTGTAATTGTAATTGGTTTCAAATCAGGTGTATTTGTATTGTAATCTTTACCTGTTGGACTTTGATTTTCTACTACTACACTTCTCTTACCTTCAATCGCATTTCCTTCTGTGTCTGTATAGTTTACTGTTACATTTCCTTTTTGTAACTCATACTCATAAGTAACTGTTTGTTTTTCTGTAGTTACTTTACCTGTTTCTCCAGCTGAACCTTCTTTCAATCCATTATTTGCTTCAACAAGTTTATAAACTCTTCCATCTTCTTTTGTAATAGTTGCATCTTTCGTTGCAGTATAATCACTTCCTACTTGACCATTAACTACTAATGTTACTGGATCTTTTAGATTTTCTTCTGTTCCTGCGACAACGTATTTAACTTCAACGTTTCCACCTAATTTTGGTTCGTACTCATAAACTACTTCTTGTTTATCAGCTGTTATTTTTCCTGTTTCTGCAGCTGATGTAGCTTTATGTCCTTTATATACATATACTTTTCCATCAGTAGCTGTTAATTCTTCACCTGCTACTGGAGCTGTTGAAGTATAGTTTTTTCCAACTTTTAATCCCTTAGCTACATCTGTTGCTGGTTTTAATTCAGTTGTTGTACCTTCGATAACGTATTTTGCTACTACATCTCCACCTATAGGCATAATTCTTTCGTAATATACATTTTCAACTACATTCCCATTATTAACTAATTCTTGAGAAACCAATACTCTATCGATAATTTCTCTATCTGGAGCTTCAAAATTAGCTACTTTAGGTGAATTTGTTCTTGGCCAATTTGGTTGATAAGCGTCTGTTCTATATTCCCACGGTCCTTCTACTACTCGTCCCGTTTCTTTACCTGTATAAATTTTTCTCTTAACTGTAATATTTTGTACAGCTGGATTAGCAAGTACATTACTTTCATTATCCTTTTCTAGATAGTTAATTGCACGAGTAATCGTTTTGCTTTCTTCTTTAAATGTTGCTTCCTCATATACATAAGTAACTTTTTTCGTTACTTGTCTTTCATAAGTTCCTGTTTCTGGTACTGAATCTGCTTGGATTTCTTTAAATAAATATGGTAATCCCGACCAATGACCTCTAGGAATGACATCTTCTTTTGTCGTAGTATATGGTTGTCCTGCAAAATCTTTTTCAGAAATTTTTGGTAGAATGTCATCTTTTCTATTATTTATATAACGAACTTCTAATTTACCTCGCACATCTTCTGTTCTTAATCCTACAATATTAGATTCTAACCAAACATTTTGATTATTTTTCAAGAAAATTTGTGATGTACTTTCTACAAAGTTTGGATTATCAGCATCAACTCTAAGATTAAAGCTATGGGTAAAGGCATGTTCTTTGGTTACCGTATAATCATTTTTAAATACATATTTAACGGCAGTAACATCTTTCCAATTTTTAATTTTATCAGCAGTTACATAAGTACCCGTAGTTTTATCTTTTTCTGTTGATGTCGTATATTCTACATCATACTCATCTGAATTCTCAACAATAGGTCCTTCTAAATAGGTTACAGCTTCACTCTTAGGAATTAAAACAACTGCTTCTTTGATTTTTTGAGGTGTGTCTGTTAAGTTCTCAACTCGTGGTGATAAAATAACTTCTTGTCCATTCTTCACATCGATAATTCCTCTAGTTCCTGTTGTTCCAGGTTTAGAAATCGTTAATGATGTAGAATATTCAATAACATTATTCATTGTTACATTAATATTTGATTTTGCTATAGTTGCACCAGGTTCATGTCCTTCTACATAATTTGCATTTAAAGAACGATCATTACCAAATAAAGTTTCAGAATTACTATTCCATACAAGATAAGATTCAATATTATAAGTTCCACTTTCGATTTGACCATTATTTTCTACTTCAAAAGTTAATGCTACTGGAGTATATGTTCCACCTTTAATCCACCCATCTCTATTTAAATCATAACTAGATAATCCTAAATCTTTTGAGTCGAAAATATAGGCACGCTTACCTGTTCCCTTATAATTCTCAATAATACGTGTTGGATTAACAGTATCATAAGTTTCTTTAATCTGATTATAGCCATCTTTTGCAGCACTACCATTTGTCCCCCAAAAATATAAGGTGTTTTTTGATAATAAGCGATTATCAGCAGTTAATCTGAAATCTTTTATAGGTAGCTTTGGATCAGCTAATAACATTACACTTGTTTTATTAATATTAGAATCTAATTTACTTAAATCATAAACTTTAATACCATTTGTTTCAGATTCAGCTAATTTAAAATAATCCGTTGCAGTATATAGAACTGTAATTGGTACTTTCTTTCCTCTTGTTAAGTTATCTTTCGTTAACTCCTGGTCTCCAATTTGTTGCATTCCTAAACTTAAAGTTGTTGGTTCTTTAGTATGAACAGCAGGGGTACTACTACCAGTATTTGGTCGTTCTGTAGCTACAGCACTCTCAATTGTATTACTAGCTGCTAAAACTTGAGAAATTTTATTTTCATATTTTTGAATAGTAGCATCTTTTGCTTTTTCTTTCCAAGTATCTACCGTTACATCTAAATCTGCTCTCATTCCAAGAATCGTTTTAAAAGCTTTCTTTCTATCTTGAACCTCATCAACAATTCCAGGCGTTTTTAAAATCAAATGAGTAAATTTCTTTTCAGGATTAATAGCAACTTCATCAAATGTTTCATCAACAGAATTAAATTCTTTAATTAACTCAGGTTGGTTATTTTCATTAACTCCATATAATTTAAAGTTTTCTTTAAATTGCCCTTGTAAATCTTTATAACCTGCATGGTATCCCTTTACTCCAGCATTCCCATTTTCTAATTCATTAGTTGCAATTTCTATTATTTTGAATTTAGTAAAATAATTTCCCGCTTGATCTTTTGGAATGAAATAGTTTAAATATTGACTTGGTAACGTCCCTCCATCAGCTTTTAATTTATTAAATGGAACTCTATAAATTGCTGCAAAAGTATCTACATTACTGGCGTTTGAAAATAGTCTTTGATTAGTAGCTGCATTTATACGATCTTCCATCATTCCAATCGAAGGTAAACCATCGCCTGCATAGATTCTAAAACCATCTGGATTTTCTAGAGATTGCGTGAATGATGAACCATCTGGTCTATGTCCTACAGCATTATAAACAATTTTAGCACTATAACCTTTTGTTTCATTCGTCTCAATAACTTTTGCAATTTGTTCAGGTGTACTTAATGCTCCCTCTTTTAATCTTAATACAGGTCCGGCATAGTATAACATTTGATCAATTCCACGAGTTTGATCTGGATGTAAGGTAGCTACTCCATTTTCTAATGTCCATTTTGAATTTCTAGGAGAAGTAGGATCTAATTCTAGAAAATCTGGAATGCCACTAATCGTATAATCATAACTTATTAATCGACCATTACCATTATGATTATGATCATCAGCTTCTCCATTATTGAAGAATGGATCATTTGTCATAATTAATGGGATTCTAAATGGACTTCTTACAGGAACTAACTTACCATCAACAACTGAACCTATTTTATATTCACGTTGTTCCTGAGATACATAATTTTTTACTAACTTTTCTCTTGTGTCCTTTTCACGATAAATAATCTCTGATAAATAGTCAAAAGTAGCTGTTGCTGTTTTTGTAGATAATACATTATCACCACTTATAAACTCTGTCTTCACTGTCAGTGAATCATCCTTTGATGGTGCATTTGTTCTAGATGTTCCTACATAAAGCTTTAATAAACTTTCAGCAACAGATCCACCAGACATTGGATTTAAGTTTAAATCATAAACATAATCAGTATCTGTAGATCGATCATCAATACTTTTTACAAAAGATGAATTTGTAAATACTGGTTTTTTCTTAGAGTGTAGAAAAGCTTTCGGAATAGTAACTCGAACTTTACCATCTGTAACCGTTTCACTCGAAGACGCTGAATAAGTAATCGCCATATTAATGACACGTTCACCGTCACCATTATTTGCAACTGGAATTTTCTTTTCAGTTGAACCTTTCGATGTATCGAAATGAATTGACCCTGTTAAAGCCTGATCTGTCACTCCAGTACGGAAACCAGTTCCTTCTTCCATCTTCTTACCATTACGACTATCTTGATTTTTATTTTCTTTAGGTGTTTCTTCAGTCTTAATCGATTTTAAAATAGAAATTAATGAACTAATCTCTTTTGCTTTTTTATCTATTTCTTGTTTAGTAGGATTATTTTTTAATAAAGATTCAGCTGATTCTAATTTTTTAGTAGCTTCTTCTATCAATGATTTTTGTTTTGTATTATTTTTAACTCTTTCTAATTGAGATTTCAATTCTTCAATTTTTAAATTTAAAACTGAATCATCTACAACTTCTGCTTCTGCTTCAACTTCATTTTTCTTATTATCATTAGATTGGCTAGCTATTTTTTCCGCAACAGCTGCAGCTACCTTTGCAGGAGTATTCTCAATTTTATTAGCTACTGGTTTTACTGAATTCTCTGGAACGATATTAGCAGTATTCACTCCTTCATCTGGACTATTAGTAGCTTCTCGTGATTGAGCAACGTTATCACTTGCTTCTACAGCACCAGCTCCAAAGAATAATCCTACCCCAATTAGAACACTTGCGGCTCCTACCTTGAATTTTTTTATAGAGTAGGTTTCTACTTTTTCACCACGGCGTTCAAGTTGTTTTTTTATATTATTTTTTCCTATCATATAACTTTTTTTCCTTCTTTCTATAGTTTTCATAAACTCAAACCAATTAAATTTATATTTGTAAATTATTTTACCATAAAAACTCTATTTTATAAAGTAATTATAATTATCTTTTATTATTTAAATTTATATAATTTATTAATTATAATCTTATTAATTCTACCTAAAATTTCACTTTGAAATGCTTTTTATTAAAAAAATTTTTTTCACTTTCACTACGATTATTTTTATATTTCTAATATAAATAGTATATATAATATATTTTTAGTTTATATTTTGAAATTCAAACTTATTTACTATGTATAACTAAATACATTTTGTAATAAAAAAAGACCCAAAACTAAGTTTCCTTAATTTTGAGTCTATATATTTCTATACTAAAACTTTATCGTTTTCTTTTCTCTCTTTTGAAGATTGACGTACACTTACTTCAATTTTTCCTTTTTTGTTTAATTCGCGTACTTTTAACACTGCCCATAATTGTGCTGCGATAAATAGTGATGAATATAAACCAAAGACTAATCCAATAAGTAAAGCTACGTTGAATGAATAAATCGAACTACTTCCTAATAACAGCATTACTACTACAGTAATAATAACCGTTAATACTGTGTTAATAGAACGTGTTAATGTTTGTCTTAACGATACATCTACAAGTTTATAGATTTGTTCCTTAGATGTTAGTACTTTTTCATGACGCATATGTTCACGAATACGGTCAAATGTAACGATTGTATCATTAATTGAGTAACCTACAATTGTCAGTACTGCTGCAATAAATGTAATATCTACTTCTAGTCGTAATAAACTTGTTATGAAGATAATTATACATACATCGTGCAGTAAAGCAACAACACTCGTAAGTCCCATACGCCATTCAAATCGGAATGCTACATAAATAATGATACCTATTGAAGCATACATTAATGCGAATAATGCATTCTTAGCTAACTCTTTTCCGATTACCGGAGATACAACACTTAGGTTAGCATCTTTTTCATATTTTTTAGCAAAGTATTCTTTTATTTCAATTGATTTATCTTGTTCAAAACTCTCTTTAGAGTGAACTGTTGCTTGTTTTTTATCTGGTGATAAAACTATTTTCTCATCTTTTATTTTTAAGTTATTTAAGTCTTCTTGAATTTTTTCTACAGATAATTCAGTATTTGCTGCTACATCAATACGAGTACCACTCGAGAAATCAATTCCTAGATTTAGTTTATTCATTCCTAGAGAAATAGATCCTGCAATCATGATTGCTATACTTAATGCAAAGAATTTCTTCATGTGCTTAGTAAAGCTTAGCCATTCAAATTTAGTACTTAAGTTAAGTGAATTGATACCGAATTTAGTTTCGTGAATACTCTTCTTGCTAACACCAAAGTACCCTGGGCATTTATTAAAGATATTAGAGTTTACCAATAAACTTAGTAATAATCTAGTACCAAAGACCGCAGTTATAAAGCTGACAAGTATTGATAGTAATAACATTGTCGCAAAACCTTTAACACTACTTGTACCAAAGATGAATAGTACTACTGCCGCGATAACTGTAGTAAATTGTGAGTCAAAGATTGTCCATAGCGACTGTTTAGCACCATCTAAATATGCTTTCTTCAATGGATATCCAGCACGTACTTCTTCTTTAATTCTTTCGTACATAATGATATTAGCATCGACTGCCATACCTACCCCTAGAATTAAAGCTGCAATACCAGGAAGTGTTAACACCCCTGAAATCATATTGAAGAATACCACAGTAATATACACGTAAGCAACCATCATTACACTCGCTACGAATCCAGGAACTCGATAAATAACTAACATGAATAAACAGATAATAGCTAAAGCGATAGCACCTGCATATACTGTTTGATGTAATGCATCAGCACCGAATTGAGCACCTACTGAGTTAGAGTAAATTTCTGTTAATTTAACTGGTAATGCACCTGAGTTTAGTAAAGCTGCCATTTCTTTAGCTTCTTTAACAGTAAAGTTACCAGTTATTTGAACATCTTTAGAGTTAATAGTTTGAGCAACTTGTGGTGCAGAAACGTATTTAGGTTTCTCTTTAGCCGCTTCAGCTTTAAATGAATCTCCTTCATTGAAGTCCATCCAAATAACCATTAAGTTTTGTCCTTGACCACGTTTGCTAATTTCAGATGTAATATTACCGAATTTATCAGCATCTTTTAACTTCAAGTTAACATCTGGCTTATTGTTTTGATCAAATCCTTGAGAAGCTCCATTTTCTTCTAAATCAGAACCGTCTAACAATACTTTATCTTCAATATCACGAATAGTTAAATTCGCTTGTGTTGATAATACTTTACGAGCTGATTCTTGATCTTTCACACCTGCAAGTTCGACACGAATTCTGTTTCCTGATTCAACAGTGATAACAGGTTCACTTACCCCAAGTATGTTAATACGTCTACTAATAGTATCAGCAGTTGCTTTAACAGCTGCTTCATCTATAGATTGACCTTCTTTAAGAGGTTCTACTTGGTATAGTACCTCAAATCCTCCTTGAAGATCCAGTCCAAGATTTACTTTTTGTGCATTAGATTTCGATGTTAATCCTATTGAAGTAAGAATAATAACAACTAATGACAAGAAAGCAAGTATCCTACTGAACTTTTTCTTCTCATTTCTTCTTCCTCTCATGAAAGTTCTCCTTTATTTTATTTTTCATTGTACAATTTATAGTAATCAAATATAAAATTATTTATATGTAAATCGCTATATAGGTAATTAATACGCTACCTTCTAATTTATCAAATTTTCGCTAAGTTATCAAGTATTTATTTAATTTTTTTATAATAATCTTCTACATATTTAATAACAGAAAAATCATTATTATTTCCAATAACTTCATCACACATATTTTGAATTTCTTCTTTAGCATTATTTGGACAAACACTCCATCCTGCTACGTCGAACATTTCTTTGTCATTAAAATTATCACCAAATACTACACAATCTTCAATTGGAGAATTATAATATTCAGCTAATTTTTCAATTGCTGTTCCTTTATTACATCCTTTTGGCATAATATCGAAGAAATCAGTCGCTGAAAATGTTCCATCTACTTCTAGAACTTTACTTACCTCATTAAAGAAATTCACTACTTTATCATGATCTTTAGCAATCATCATAATTTTTTGACAATCTTCATTATTCTTCTTGATTTCACCTATAATGTCATCATGAATATACATTGGTGTTTTCAGTTCGTCTGGCATATCCGCTTCAAACTTTTTCATTCTAGCCATACTAAACGATAAGTGCGTGCAATAAATATAATTTAATGTATACACGTGAAATTCTATTTCATCATCATTTAGTTCTTTAAACATACTGTAAATTTTTTCAATTTCTTCTATTTTAAAACTCTTTTGATAAACTATTTCACCTGTTGATAGATTTCTAATTAAACTTCCATTATTAGAAATAACTACATCGTTCATTCCTAAGTTGTAATAATAATGCTTAACCGCAATATCAGGTCTTCCTGTGGCAATTATGAATTTACTTCCTTTATCTTGCAGTTTTACTATTACATCTTTCGCATTTGGTGCAACTTCTTTTTTATCATTTAAAAAAGTTCCATCCATATCAGTAATAAACCATTTCATTAGTTATTTTTCTCCTTTGTGAAAACTAAAAATTTACTAATAACATAATTAGCAACAAGTACTACGAATTGAATAATAAATTTACTTAGATAGGCATTCATTCCTAAGTAAATGAATAATTCTACTCCAAATACTTCTATAACAAGCGTAGATAACCGAGCTGTAAAGAATTTACTAAGTTCATAAAATACCTTCTTAAATCCTACAGCCTTCGAATTAAATACGTACCTAGCATTAACAAAATATGCAAATAAAATCGATAATGTTATAGATATTAAATTCGCTGGTCTAACTTCCATACCATAGTAATACAAAATAAAGTATGTAACAACATTTACTAGTGTCGTACAAACTCCAAAGAATATGTAGTTAACTATACTTTTGTATTTAGGTTCTTTGTAAAGATCCAGCATTTTCTTTATTAAATTTCTCATGCTATCCTCTTTATATTAAAATTTTGCCAACACTTAATTATATACCTATAAGCAGTTTTTTTCAAATTTTTACATATAAAACTATTATAACTAAGCAACATTTTTTTGTTTAACTAATACATCGATATAATTAAAAAAATTAAAGAGTATCTCTAAAAATGATTGAGATACTCTTTTTATATTAAAGTTTACTAAACAGTTTTACATCTGGATATTTATCGCTGAACCAGTTCATTGCGAAATCATTTTCGAATAAAAATACGTAATTATCGTATAAATCTTTAACTAAGATACTTCTTGAACTTGACATGTTCTCATTAATTGATTCTTCATTTTCAATCCAACGAGTAGTTTTTTGTCCAATACGTTCCATTATTACTTCAGTATTGTATTCATTTTTCATACGGTGCTCAAATACTTCAAATTGTAATTGACCTACTGCCCCTAAGATAATTTGGTTCGTATGTAATGTTTTATAGTATTGAATAGCTCCTTCTTGTACAAGTTGCTCAACACCTTTGTGGAAGTGTTTTTGTTTCAGTACATTTTTTGCAGAAACTTTTACGAATATTTCTGGAGTGAATGAAGGAAGTGCTTCAAATTCAACTTTTTTATTTTGATAAAGTGTGTCACCGATTTGATAGTTTCCACTATCGTAAAGCCCTATAATATCTCCTGCATAAGCTACATCTACAGTGGCTTTATCATCTGCCATGAAGTTAGTTGAACGTGAAATTTTTAGTTTTTTTCCTGTTCTTGCTAGGTTTACATCCATACCACGATTGAACTCACCTGAACACACACGTAAAAATGCGATTCTGTCACGGTGTTTAGGGTCCATATTGGCTTGGATTTTAAAGATAAATCCTGAGAAGTCTTCACCTGTTGGTTGAATATCTTCTTCATTTACTCCACGACGACCTTTTGGTGTTGGTGCATTATCCACGTAGTAGTTTAAGAAACTTTCTACTCCAAATGATGATAATGCTGATCCAAAGAATACTGGCGTTTGTTCACCTTTTAGTTGTTTATCATAGTCGTAATCAACACCTGCTTCAGTAATAAGAATCATATCTTCTACACATTTTTGATACATAGTATCTTGAGCAAGTGAATTATCACCCACAATATTATACTCTTCATCTAATTCTACGAAATCACTATCTTCTTTAAACGGCTCTATGAAATGATTCTTTCTATCCATAATACCGAAGAAATTTTGTCCCATACCTACAGGAAGATTCATCGGATATGTTTCTATTTCTAATTTTTCTTCAATTTCCTCTAATAATTCTAATGGATCTTTAATCTCACGGTCAACTTTGTTGATAAATGTAAAGATTGGAATACCACGCATACGACATACTTTGAATAGTTTTAATGTCTGAGCCTCAATCCCTTTAGCACCGTCAATAACCATTACGGCACTATCTACTGCCATAAGCGTTCGATATGTATCCTCTGAGAAATCTTCGTGTCCCGGTGTATCTAGGATATTGATAATTTTGTTATCATAATCAAGTTGCATTACTGATGAAGTTACAGAAATACCACGTTGTTTCTCAATATCCATCCAGTCACTTTTTGCATATTTTCCGGTCTTTTTACCTTTTACTGTTCCTGCTTCACGAATAGCTCCACCGAATAATAGTAATTTCTCCGTTAATGTTGTTTTACCAGCATCGGGGTGGGAGATAATCGCAAATGTTCTTCTTTTTTCTACTTGTTCTCTAATTTTTTCTACCACGTTATTTTCCTTTCAATTTTTTATTTAATATTAAATTTCTTTTTCGCTTCTTCTACTGCAACGATTGGATCTGAGTGCCAAACTTTTTTACCACCTTGGAGAATTTCATAATCTTCGCGTCCTTTTGATGCTAAAATTACTACATCTCCAGGTTCAGACAGTTCAATTATTCGTTTAACAGCATCAGTTCTAAACCATACTTTTTCATAATTTTTATGAGTCATTCCTTTTTCAATTGACCCCATAAGAACTTCTACGTCCTCATCACGAGGGCTATCAGTTGTAATAACAACATAATCTGCTTCTGAGATAATTTCACCAATTAATGGTCCTTTAGAAATATCACGTCCACCACCCATTCCAGTTACAAGAAGAGTTCGTTTTCCTTTTCTCATCTCACGAGTGGCTTCTAATAATTTTTCATATCCATCTGGAGTATGTGCAAAATCACTTATAATATCAATCGGTAGTTCATCTCCTAAGATTTCCATTCGACCGTATAGCGCTCCAAGCTTAGGTAAGATGCCAACTAACTGTTCAACACTATAACCTTTTACCCACACAGCAATAAGAGCAGCAAGAACATTACTTACCATAAAGTCTCCGATATAATTAGTAGTACATTCAAATGTTCCTTCTGGAGAATTTAGCATAAAGCTTGTTTTATAAATCTTATCTTCTTTATATTGTTTTATATTGTAAGCATAAAAATCTGCTGTTTCATCTACTATTGAATAATTTATTTCTTGTTGATATAAACATTTTGAAATAACTTTATAGTAACTATCATCTTTATTCAAGATTCCATATTTTGCTTCTGATAGATTATTTCCTAATGTTGAGAATAATAAACTCTTATCATAAGCATAAGTTTGCATATCCCCATGGAAATCTAAATGTTCATGTGTTAAGTTCGTGAATATCGCAACATCGATATCTACATTATAAATACGTCCTAGCGCCATCGCATGTGATGACGCTTCGAATGCTAGGTTTTTTATATTATCTCGACGTAATTCTCCTATCTGATTATGTAGAGTTACTACATCAGGCGTAGTGTTCCCGAAGTAAACAGGTTCTTCATCATTTTTCCCGAAACCATTCGTTCCTATATAAGCACTACTTTCTCCTAAAATTCTTAACGTATTATGTACTAATGTTGAAATACTAGTCTTTCCATTTGTCCCTGTTACCGCAACCGTATATATGTTAGAACCCCCATTGATTTTTTTAGCTATCATACTAGCAATTTTTTCAATTTCATGCTCTTTAATAACAATCACAGCACAGTTTTCTACATTATAATTTTCATAACGGCTAGCTATTACTAATGCTGCACCTTGTTCAATTACTTTCTCTATGTAATTATGTCCATCTACCGTATAACCTTTAATAGCGACAAATACATCTCCCTTACCTATTTTTCTAGAGTCTTGAGATATATTATTTACACATTCTGGCAAATTTCCATAAATAGTTTTTACTTTTATATTATCAATAATATCTAATATATTCATACTATCTACCTTTTTCTTATTTTCTAACTACTAAATTATACCACGCATGATACTAATACTCAACCAACAACGATAATAATTTTACCTATTCTATTTGTTTAGGGAGTTACTCAAAAGTACTAGATTTAAAATAGTTCACATGAAAACTCATAGACGCAGTGGTTTATTGATATCTAAATTCGCTTTATAAAAGCTTTTTAGATATCTTATAAACTATGCGGAGGTGACTCTAAAAAATCGATTTCTACGAAATCACGATTTTTTAGTCACTCCCATTCCTATGAAAATATCAACCAAGATACTAACAAACTCCTATCGTTATGTTGCGAATTAATAAAATCTAGTGTAATATATATAAGAAATCATTTATAAAAGAAACTAAAAGGAGCTACAATGGAACACGAAATTATTTCAGAAATTTTGACTCATATAGCTAATAACAACATTAATAAAATAACTTTCTCTAATATTCGCAATAAAGAATTAGAACTTGATAAAGTTATTGGTAAATTAGTTAGTATTAAAGAAAGCATTAATCTACAGCTAGAATACAGATATAAAAGAATAATAAAACACGCAAATATAGTTACTACAGATTCTTCAAACATTGAGAATTCGATCAAAGAACTTTTCGAATTAGCAAAAGATATAAATGTGGTTACCATAGATGAAAATATCAATATTAAAATTTCAAAGAAATTTAAAATAAGTGTAAATAGAAAGAAAACAGCTACTAAAACCATTTCATTTGAACATAATAAGAAAAAAGATTACTTCTTAGATGAAAAGCAAAAATACCCATTTTTAATTGAGCTTGGTATTCAAAATAAGGAAGGTAAGATTATTAAAAGTAAATACAATAAGTTTAAACAGATAAATAAATATCTTGAATTTATTAAGCAAGCTACTACTCAATTAGATTCTAATAAACAGATTACAATTCTAGATTTTGGTAGTGGTAAAAGTTATCTAACATTTTCTACCTACTATTATTTAACTGAAGTTCTTAATATGAATGTAAAAATTATTGGAATAGATCTAAAAAAAGAAGTTATTGAACATTGTAACAATATAGCTGAAAAACTTAGTTTTTCTAATCTTAGCTTTATTTATGGTGATGTTATCGACTATGAAAATAAAGATGAGATAGATATGGTTATAAGTCTTCATGCATGTAACACTGCGACTGATATAGCTATTCTAAAATCTCTTGGTTGGGAAGCAAAAGTATTCTTCGCAGTTCCTTGTTGTCAAAAAGAAGTTAATAGTCAACTTAATGATGATTTTCTACCATTTATGTTAAAACATGGAATCGTAAAAGAAAAATTCTCTACACTTCTTACCGATTCTGTTCGTAGTGAAGTCTTAGAAGCATTTGGATATAAATCTGATATTGTTGAGTTTATCTCTGCAGAAAATACACCTAAAAATCAACTTATCAGAGCTTATAAAATGACAAATAATATCGACAAAGATAAATTATCTTCTATTGAAGAATTTACAACATCTTTAAATGTGAAGATGTTCTTACTAGATGAAGCAAAAAAATTAATATAAAAAAAGCATTAGCTCTTACTTTCGAGCTAATGCTTTTCGCTATACTAAGAATTATAGTTCACTAAAGTCGTAAACTTTACCTTTTTGTCTATTTGGTAATACAGCTGCAATTACTAAACAAACTACTGCTGGTACTAACCATTCTAAACTTTGAGCTGCTAGAGGAAGTTTTGCGATTAAACCACTTAAAGCTGCTACTTTAAATGTGCTTCCTACTACAGAAAGAATAGAGATTAGTGTAACTACTGCCATTGTTAATTGCATTCCTAACTTAGATAGTGCAACATATTTGTTAACAATAACGATTAATAC
Source organism: Gemella parahaemolysans (assembly GCF_053758945.1). Lineage (NCBI taxonomy): Bacteria > Bacillati > Bacillota > Bacilli > Caryophanales > Gemellaceae > Gemella > Gemella parahaemolysans. The sequence continues at coordinate 33,746 of NZ_JBSMTP010000010.1, read as the reverse complement.
TAATGCAATTGTGATTGGGTATAGGAATAATAGCATTGGTACTGAGAATTGGATAACACTTTGTAATCCAACGTTTGCGATAGCAAATCCTACAACTGTGAATAATGTAGCATACGTTTTGTATGAAAGTTGTGGGAATTTTTTGTTAAAGAATTCTGAAGTTGCCACGATTAATCCTACTGTTGTAGTGAAACATGTAAGAATTACCATGATTCCTAAGAATATACTTCCGAAGTTACCGAATAATTGACGAGCTGATTCGGATAGTACATATGCACCTTTGTTAACTTTAGGATTAGCAAGCACCTCTGCAGGTACTGCAAATTTATTACCTAATAATCCTAATCCAACGTATAGGATACTGAATCCAATTCCTGTTGCAATACCAGCAATCCATACACTTGATAAAAATTCTTTTTTATCTTTAAACCCTAATTGTTTTAAAGCACTCATCGCAATGATACAGAATGCCACTGATGCTAATGCATCAAGAGTGTTATATCCTTCGATAAATCCTGTTCCGAATGCTAAACCACTAGTAGCATAAGTTTTAGCAGCTCCTCCTGTTGAGTTGAATTTAGAAACTCCTAAGATTACTAAAATTACGATTAATAACGCAAAAATAGGTGTTAATATCTTACCTACACTATTTAAAATCTTAGTTGGGTTTACCGCTAATAAGAACGCACATACAAAATAAATAATTGTAAAAATTAATAACCATGGTAAACTGCTTCCAGCTACAACTGGTGCTACTCCAATGTCAAATGCAGTTGCTGCAGTTCTCGGAATCGCAAAAAGTGGTCCAATTGATAAATAAAGTAAAACTAAATACACAGTTGAGAATAATGGTGAAATTTTTTCATCCATCTCTGCTCCATAACCATTTGGATTTAGTGTTCCTACAATTAATGTAACAATTGCTATACCTACTCCAGATACAACAAATCCTAAAATTGCTGGCCAAAAGTTTCCTCCTGCACTTACTCCTAGCGCTGGTGGAAAGATTAAGTTTCCAGCACCAAAAAATATACCAAATAATAACAATCCGGTTAATAAACCTTTTTTCATATATAATATTTCCTTTCTTAATTTATATAGTATACTCATAATACTATACCTTAATAAAAAAGGCAAACATTTTTTAAAAAATAATATAACGTTTTCTGATAATAGTATAAATAATTGTAAAAACGGATTCGAAAAATGTTTTCGAATCCGTTTTTTTTTAAACATGTAACCAAAGTAACTGAATTACAAATAATATTGCGAATAAATACATTAATGGATGAATATCTTTCCATTGTTTTTTTGATAATTTTAATACTACATAAAAGATAAATCCAAATGCAATACCATCATTAATTGAACCTGTAAGTGGGATTCCTACAATTGTTACAAATGCTGGGAAAGCTTCTGTAATGTCACTCCAATCAATTTTAGCAATACTTTCCATCATGAATGAACCAATGATGATTAATGCTGGTGATGTAATCGCTGGTACTGAAGCTAAACTACTCGCTAATGGGAATAAGAAAATTGATATTACAACCAAGAAACTTGTTGTTAAAGCTGTAAGACCTGTACGTCCTCCATTTGCAACCCCTGCTGAAGATTCAATATAAGCTGAAGTTGGTGTAGTTCCAAATAATGATCCTGCTAGTGAAGCAAATGAGTCAGCTAATAAAGCTTCTTTTGCTTTTTCCATTTTTCCATTTTTAACTAATCCTGCTTGTGTAGTTACGGCAACCATTGTACCTGTTGTGTCAAATAATGTAACCATTAAGAATGTGAATACTATTCCGTATAATCCTAACTGTAAGGCATTAATACTTTCACTGACTGGATTGTATAATAAACTTAAATCCATGTGAGGAATACCAAATACTTTTTCAACTTTTAACATTCCTGTAAAGTATGAAATAACCGCAACTACTGCCATTCCAATGAAAATAGCTCCTTTTACTTCTAAAGCTAATAATACAAGGATAATAAAGATACCTAAGATTGTCATATAAGCTACTGGATTTTTTAAATCCCCTAATGAAAGAATTGTATGTGGATTAGCCACAATAAGAGCAGAGTTTTTAAGCCCTAAGAATGCGATAAATAATCCAATTGCTGCTGAAATCCCATATTTTAAATTATTAGGAATTGAATCAATTAAACTTTCACGGAATTTTGTTGCTGATAATATTACAAAAATAACTGCTCCTAAAAAACAAGTTGCTAATAAAGTTTTATAGTTATACCCTGATGTAGCTGCTAATGTTGCAAAATATGAGTTTATACCCATACCAGGTGCAACTACTATTGGATAGTTTGCTGCTAATGCCATAATTAAAGTACCTACTAAAATCGCAATTATAGTCGCTGTAAATACTCTATCTAATGGAATACCTGCTGCTGATAGTACAGCTGGATTTACTACTAAAATATAACTCATAGAGAAAAATGTAATTAAACCAGAAACTACTTCAGTTCTAGTATTAGTATTGTTCTCTTTTAATTTAAAAAGACGTTCTAACATAAATAGAAAATTCTCCTTAGTTTTTATTAATGCCGAAGCACATAGATAATAATATATGTTTTATCTCTAAAAGTCAAGAACTTTTGTTTTTAAAGTTCATATTTTACGTAAATATTTTATGTTTTATATTAATTCAGACAAAAATCACCTTCTCTTTTTAAAAAATATGAGAGTTTACATAAAGTAATATTCGTTATAAACGAACTTTAAGTTTATTTCCATCTATAAAAATTCGATTAAAATAAATAAAAAATTCTTTAAACACTATACTCTCATAACTAAATATAATCATTTAAAGAACTTTTTATATTATTCTTTATCCTCTGGAATAACTCCCATTAATTTTAGCAATTTATCCCATTCAAAAAGCATCTGCAAAGCATATAGTGCTAAAAATAGATAAACCATCTTTGTAATTGGAAAATCATGATAATCTAAAAAGAAAAATCTTAGAAAAATTACGAATAATAGTGAAACAGAAGCTATCTTAAAATGTTTTTCTCCTGATACTTTAATATTCAAAAATATAATAACAATAGGAAATAAACTCAATCTTGCTAAATTTTCTAGTATATCCATAATACTACCTCCACATAATATAATTCGTATCCTTCATTTATAACACCTCTATACTAGCTCCTATTATATCAAAGAGTTAACATAATGTGAAACGTTTACATTCATAGAGCATATATATTTAGTTCAATATAAAATAATATCACTAAAGAATCCTTTTAATTCCTTAGTGATATTTACTATATTATAATATTTTCGAGAAGAACTCTTTTGTTCTTTCTTCTTTTGGATTATCGAATATTTCCGATGGAGTTCCTTCTTCTAATACTACTCCCCCATCCATAAATATTACTTTATCCGCAACTTCTTTTGCGAAGTTCATTTCATGAGTAACTATTAACATAGTTAATCCTTCTTCTGAAAGCTCTTTGATTACATCTAGTACTTCTTTTACCATCTCTGGATCAAGGGCACTTGTTGGTTCATCAAATAGTAATACTTCTGGTGAGTTAGCTAAGGCACGCGCAATTGCTACACGTTGCTTTTGTCCCCCCGAAAGGCTATTCGGATAAACATCCTTTTTATCTTCTAGTCCTACACGTTTTAACAACTCAATTGCCTTTTTCTCAATGTTTTCAGCAGTGTCGTCACCGAACGTTTTTGGAGCAAGTGTAATATTTTCTAATACACTCATATTTGGGAATAGGTTAAAGTTTTGGAATACCATTCCTACTTTTTTTCTATATTTATTGATATTTTGTTTTATAATATCCTCGCCATTGTATAAAATTTGTCCACTTGTAGGTGTTTCTAGTAAGTTTACACAACGTAACGCTGTACTCTTACCACTACCACTCGAACCTAAAATTACGATTTTCTCCCCTTTTTCAACACTGATGTTTACACCTTTTAATACTTCTAATTTTCCGAATTTCTTATGTAAATCTTTTATTTCTAATAACAATTTCTTCACCTACTTCGTTAATTTTTTCTCTAAACGTTTTACCAATAGTGATAATATTGATGTAATTATAAAATATATTGCAGCAGCTACTAAGTATGGTCCAAATGTTTGGTATGTAGCGTTTTTTACAGTGTTTGCTGTAAACATAATATCTGCTACTCCTACGAAGTAAACTATTGAAGATTCTTTTACTAGTGAAATAAACTCATTACCTAAAGCTGGTAAGCTATTTTTTAATGCTTGCGGTAAAATAATTAATTTCATAGTTTGGAAGTAGCTAAGTCCTAATGAACGACCTGCTTCCATTTGACCTTTATCAATTGCTAAAATTCCTGAACGGAATATTTCACTAACATATGCACCAGAGTTAATTGAAAGAGCAATTATCGCTGACATAAATGGCGTGAATGAAATACCAATTTCTGGTAGTGCGAAATAGATAATCATAATTTGCACTAGTATTGGTGTATTTCTAATAATTTCTACATATATTGCTGCAATTACATTAAGCACTTTAAAAGTACTAATTTTTGCTAAACATATTACAATTCCAAGTATTAATCCTACTAGTAAAGCTATAAGTGAAACTTTTAAAGTTGTTACCGTAGCTTCTAAATACGCTGTGTAATAATTTGGAAGAAAATCAAACATTCTATTTTATACCTCTCTTTTATTCGCTTTGTGCAGCAACTTTAGCATATTTATCAAGTTCTTTTTCAAATGCTTTTTGATCTTGAATTTCTTTAATTACTGCGTTAACTTGTTCTAATAATTCTTTGTTACTATCATTTTTTCCTTTTTTAAAGGCAATTGCCATACCAGTTGCTTCTGGATCATTATCTGCAGTAAATGTACTAATTTTAATATCAGTATATTTATTCATAGCGATTTTTGCAACGTCATCTGGAATTAATACTACATCTATTTTTTTATTTTTTAAGTCTTGTAGTAAACTTGGTACATCAGTTAAAGCTTGGATATTTTTATCATCCATTTTTAGTTGTTCTTTAGCATAAGTTTCATATGTTGAACCTTTTTGAACACCGATTTTTTTGTTTTTAAGATCAGCTACAGATTTGATTTCTTCACTATCTTTATTTACTACGAAAATACCTTTACTTGTGTAATAAACATCTGAGAAATCAACTGCTTTTTTTCTTTCCTCTGTTGGGTTAACTCCAGAGATTACCATGTCAACTTTATTAGCATTTAATGCTGCGATTAATGAATCGAATGCCATTTGTTGAATTTCAACTTGAACACCTAATTTTTTAGCTACTTGCTCTGCTAAGTAAATATCAGCACCAACAACTTTTTTATTACCATTTTCTGTTGTTAAAAACTCATACGGAGGATAGTCTGGAGAAACTCCTAATACTATTTTATTTTTCTCTTTAACTTCTTGTAATTTATTTTTTGTGTTGCTACTTGAGCATGCTGTTAATGTAACTACTGTAATAATTGATGTAATGAATAATAATAATTTTTTCATCGTCTTGTCTCCTTTTTTCTTTATTATATTATATAATGTTAGAAAAGAACAAATTATAAATAAAAAAACTCTTTGCAGCTAGTTATCCTAGCTACAAAGAGACGAATTTTCGCGGTGCCACTCTTTTTGATGTACTAAATCTAAGAAATATACAGTCCATGGCTTGTATGTAGAGGCTCGATATAAATAAAAAAGTCTTTTTATAATTTCCTAAGAAACTATAAAAAGACGAATTCAATTCCGCGTTGCCACTTTTCTTGGTATTTAGCATACCCACTCAATCTCTTTAAGGCAGAGTTACCAATTATTTAATAATTGCCTAAAAAGTGCGTTCATCTAGAAAAATTACTAACCTCACACCAACGTTAGCTCGCTAAAAATTTTTTACCAAATTACTATTCTTTTCTAAGGTTTTAGTTTTATTGTTAATTATTTTACACCTTAAGTATTTTCTTGTCAAGTAAAAAATTATTATTTTTGATATTTTTTCAAAATTTTTCTTGCAATCAATACACCTATACAACTTAACGTTATTATACATACTATACCTAGGATTAACCATGGTCCTGAACCATATTTTATTGAGGTCTCCATTGCTTCAGCTGATTGACCTCTTGCTATCCAATCACTTTTATATGAATCAGCAAAAAATATTATCGGTATCCATGCACCACACGCACTTCCTATGTTTATCAAACTTAATGCTGCACATTGAGAAATAACATTATTATAACCAAATGTTTTTAATACAAAATCTGCTAAAAAGGCACCAGTAATCGAAGATATCCACCATGGTAAATACGCTCCTCCCATTATTGAAAATATAATCATATGTATAATTATAAAAACAGTAAATATACCAAACTTTTTGTGATTATAGCATATATATACAAAGATTGTTCCTGCTAATAATCCCCATATCCCAGGTGATATACTATGACCAAATGCACCTAAGAAGCTTGAGATAACCATTGCTATCATGTAAACTACTAATGACAATACTGTTGCCATTCCTAAAAAAATATAATCTTTTGTTTTTAATTTCATTTTTTATCCCTCCATATTTATAAAAATATTCTGAACTTCTGATTTACTTTCATTATCTAAATAAAAATCTTTTTTTATCGTCTTATTATCTAAGTATATTATTCTATTGCATGTTTTATATAAAAACTCTATATCATGTGTAGCTATTATTAGAGCATTTTCTTTGGATAGATTTTTTAACACACTACTAACCTTTTCCATATTTATATAATCTAGACCACTAGTTGGTTCATCAAACATCAATAAATTTACATTAGATATTGCAGCTATAGAAATGAGTAACCTTTGTTTTTGCCCTCCTGACAATTCAAAAGGAATTTTATCTTTAAATTTATTTAATCCCAATTCTTCTAATAGATTATTAATTTTATCATTCTCAACTCCTTCGTTTCCAAAACGTATTTCACTTAAAACTGATTCTGTAAAAAATTGATAATCCATATCTTGCATCACTAAAAATGGTTTAACATTTCCTAAAATTTTTCCTTTAGTTGGATTCATAATATTGGTAAGCATCCTTAATAATGTTGTTTTCCCTGCACCATTTCTTCCAATCAAACCAATCACATCACCTTTATTTATAGATGTTGAAATTTTCAATAATATATCTCCATAACTTACATTATCAATCTGCAGTAGTAAGTCATTATTTTTTGAGCTAATATTTTCTAGCTGTAAATTAAATACATCTAGAGTTCTTAAAGGAAAATCAGTGGTATTTTTCAAATCATCGATTGTTATTTCCTTAATCATACCTTTATTTACAATTAAAACCTTATCTATTAATTTTTGAATATAATGTATTCTATGCTCTGCAATAATTATTGTATAACCTTTATTTTTTAGTTTTTCAATTAATATTGTTAATTTCTTTGTCATGCGAAAATCTAAGTTAGATGATGGTTCATCTAATATTATTACTCTCGGTATTAATGTTAAACTACACCCAATCGCTATTTTTTGACGCTCCCCACTAGAAATATACAAAATATTCTTATCAACAATTTCTTCCAGTTCTAATAATTCAACAACTGCATTATACCTTTTTTTCATTTCATCTAGAGAAATTCCAAAATTTTCCATAGCAAATACAAGTTCACTCGTTGTATTTGTAGTGAAAAAATGTCCTCTTGGATCTTGGCTAACATAACCAATATCTTTTGCTATATCATATGTTTTTATACTTTCTAAAGAAGTGTTATTATAATATATTTTCCCAGTTAATTCTCCTTCATATAAAGCTGGTATAAGCCCATTCATTAAATGAACAATAGTTGACTTCCCACTTCCAGATACTCCTGTTAATAAAACACACTCACCCTCATTAATTTTAAAACTCACATTATTTAACACTTTTTCTTCTGAATTCTTATAAGTAAAAGACACATTTCTAAATTCTAACATTATTTAATGCCCCCTATTAATAGAAATACAAAAATTATAAAGACAATAATTAAGAAAATATAATCAATTATCCTCATTCTCACATTATAAAATGAGGTCCTTCTCATTGGTGACTCTACCCCTTTTGTCATAGCTGTTGCTGTCATTTCTTCAGCAATAAGATTCATCCTCATTAAAACTGGGACTAGCCAATACTCTAAAAATTTTAGCGGTTCTGTAATTTTTAAATTAATATTTCTCATCTTTAATGACTCTCTAATCATTCTAATTTCCAATTTATATGTTGGGAAAAATCTTAAAGCTACTGTAATACTTAACATAATTTTTTTGGGTAAATAAATTTGTTCAAATGCAGATAATAATTCATTACTTTTTATGTCTTTTACTAAAATATAAGCAATCATCATAACCGGTGTCATTCTGAGGAAAATGTAAACTAATGTTCCAAATAAATCTGCAATCCAAATTATATTACTAATTGATATTAAATATGCTAGTATTGAAAAAGATATATACCAAATTATAAATTTTAATATTTGTAAATAGCGTTTGTATATAGATAAAACTACAATTGCAATCAATAGACAAATAGTTTCATAAATTATACCTTTCCCTAAAAAGATAACTACTGGAAATAAAATGTTTAATATTACCAGCGTTAATGGATTTAACTTTATCATTGTATCCTCCTTTCTTTTCTACTTATATTTATTTTATCAATAATAATTATCAATGTCAATTACTGTTGAAATATCTCTTTTTACATTTGCGAATTATTTACAAAATCTTAATATAATTACCAACAAATTCACAATATTATATAAAAAAGCTCAAGAATATAATATTTTATACCCTTGAACTTTTAATATCTTATTTATTTATTAAATTATATAATGTTTTAACATGTATACCTGTTGCACCTTTTGGTAAGTACCCTTCTGGTTTAGATAGATATGCTGTTCCCGCTATATCTAAGTGAATCCACGGAACATTGTTCGCTACGAAGTTTTCTATGAATAGTCCCGCAGTTATTGTTCCTCCAAGTCTTCCTCCTGTGTTTTTTACATCAGCTATAGAAGATTTATTTAATTCTCTGAAGCTATCATCAGCTGGCATTTGCCATACTCTTTCTCCCGCTTCTTTCGCAGCTTTGCTTAGTTCGTTATAGAATTCTTGGTTGTTTGTTACTGCACCTGTGTAGAATTCACCTAATGCTACTAAACATGCCCCTGTTAATGTCGCTAAGTCTATTACTTTGCTAACTTTTAATTTTTCAGTAGCGTAGTATACTGAATCTGCTAAAGTAATACGTCCTTCTGCATCTGTATTTAATACTTCTACAGTTTTTCCTGAAAGTGTTGAAATTACATCACCTGGCTTATAAGAACCACCAGCTATCATGTTTTCACATGCACCAACAACTGCAATTACATTAGTTTTTAATTTTCTAGTCGCAACTAGTTTCATTGTTCCAATTACAGTTCCTGCACCACCCATGTCACAGTGCATAATATCCATGCTATTAGCTGTAGGTTTAATTGAGTAACCACCTGAATCATAAGTTACACCTTTACCTACTAATCCAATTACTTCACTTTCTTCTGGATTATTTAAGTATTTCATAACAATAAATCTTGGTTTTCTATCTGATCCACGACCTACAGCTAATAAACCTTTTAATCCTAACTCTTCACATTGTTTTTCATCATATACTTCTACTTCAACACCTAATGCTGATAATTCCTTACTAGCAATATTAGCAAGAGTTTCTGGATATAAGTACTCTGCTCTTTCATTTACTAAATCACGTGAGAAGAATACTCCGCTCATAATATCACGAGCTTCATTTACTACCTCTTCTAAATTCTCTAGATTTTCTTCTGTAGATAAATTAATCGTAATTTCTGGAGATTCTTTTCTATCTGATTTATACTTATCAAATTTATAAGTTGCATGTAATGCACCTTCGACTGCAGCATTTACAAGTTTTTCAGTTGAAACACTCTTAACTTTAGGTAAAGTAATAAATACTTCTAATTCTTTGTTACTTTCTAATACTTTAACTAGTTTAAAGAATACTTCTCGTACCTTGTCTTCTACTAGTTCTTCTTTTTTTCCTAATCCTAAAAGTATTTCTTTTTCTCCATTAAAAGGGAGATTAGCGTATATTTCATTAAGTTTTCCAGAGAATAATTCTCTTTCTTTTGTATATTCTAATAACTTACTTTCGTATGCTTCATTTTCAAATATTGGTGTTACTTTTACACCTGCTTTTTTATTTGTGAAAAATTTCATTTGCTTTACTTCGTACTATGTACGTCCTTTCTTATCTTATATTTTCTAATATTTGTTTAGCTACTTCTTTAGCTTCTAATACTGTATTTTCTAAAGTTGTGCCTTTTTTTGATTTCCCTATAATGAATACATTTGGATATTCTTTTTTCATATATTCATTGAACTTATTTATATTCTTATTATAATTCTTACAACGGAATCTATAGTTGTCTTTAATCTTACTTACATAAAATCTACTTAGTTTTCCTACTGAGCCATGAACTTTTCTCAGTTCACTTTCTATTATTTCTTTTATTTCATCATCATCTTTATTCATTAATTTACTAACCGCTTCTTCTCTATCAATATAGGCTCTTACGATTTGTATTCCACTCATCTTAATATCAATCCATTTATTACTTACATATTCTAACTTTGTTATATATTCACTATCATCTTTTTGGAAAATAATTTCTCCTATTTCACGATTAATATGTAACTCATCTCTTTTGTACACTAGAGTTACAACAATATTAGACACATACTTCATACTTGAATAAAATTCATTTATTTTTTCATCTCCATTAAATAATGGTAAGAAGTTTTTTTGATTTAATGTAAGTATTATATAATCATAATAATAGATACTACCATTTGAATGAACTAAATACTTATCACCTTTTTTTTCTATTTTTTCAACTTTGCGATTTAACTCTAAAAATACTTTATCAGAAAAATTAGATTCTAATGTTTCTATAAAAGATTTTAAAGTGAATTTTAATCTATACTCAGAACCTACTGTTATATTATCAATAACATTTCTATCATACATATCTTCTAAAATTTTATTAATATCTTCTTTTTGAATTGTTAAAAATGATAGTTCTGGCATTAAACTTATCATACTTTGCTTAGAAATATCACAAGCATAGTGACTTGTTAATAATGGTTCTATTAGTTTTTCATATATTCGCTCATTAATAATAGTTTTAAAAAATTTTTCGACTGTCAATTCCTTTATATCTTCATCTTCTAGAGTATTATACATATTATATAAAATAGATAATTTTTCTTTAAAAGTAAACAAATCTGACATTAATAACTCTCTTTTATCTAAAGGGACACCATAAAGTATTTTCTCTGGTAAGTATTTTATTCCTTCTTTTGTAAAAAAAACTTTCTTCGTACTTCCACTCTTTATTAGATATCTATGTAGACCAAGCTCTATCATTAGATAAAATAATACTCCTTGTTCACTAATTGAATTATGCCACCCATTATCATAAATTTCTTGACCAAATTGAAATTTTCCAAACCTATCATTTACAAACTCTAATTCTCTTTCAATCAAATCTATATTAAATTTTTTTGAATTTACTCCCGAGAATTTATCTAAGAAATAAGCACAACTCACTCCCGATAAATCTCCTCCTATTATTGCTATATTTTTCATGACAATTCCTTCTATTTTACTTTTTCAATAAAAATCTTAGCTATAATATTAGCAAACACTAATGATGCTGTGATTATTGCTATCGGTATTCCTTCAAAATTACTAAATAATACTGCAAATAATGCAAGTAGTATTGTAGTTACTAACATTACAACAGTTAATAATTTCTTAAAACTACCGACTTTAATACTTTCATCAACTGGTAGTATACTATGCCAAATATTATTACTCATCTGTTTATACAGAGGAACAAGTTGTATAATTGTTAAATAACTATAAGATATAATAGCTACTGCACTTACGTACGGATTTTTAAAACTAAAAATTAATAATCCTGCTAATAACATAAGTCTTAAAGCTAAAAATATAGTATTTTCCTGTCTTAAAAAGGCTCTATAATAATAATACTTAAAGCTATTGTCTTTATTGAAATTATCATTAGTTAATCTAGGTAAAAGTGTATCAAAATATTTCCTTCTAGCAACCTTTACTTCACTTAACGGAACATCTACAAACATATTAACGAATTTCAAGTAGCTTTCTATACGATGTTTATCGTATTCAGCCGCTTCATTCCATTTAACAACTAGCTTCTCTTGATCTTCTAAACTTTTTGTATTCACTGCATTCTTAAGAATATAATATGTACAAAAAGATAAACAAATTATTCCAGCTATATCAATAATAAGAATATAAGAATTAATTATAAATACTGCAATGATTTGTACGAAAGTCACTACAAGTTGTAAAATTTTAATCCAAACAATTTCTTTATAGTGAATAACTTGAACGTATTTTAATAAATTGTTTAATACAATTACTATAATCAATAAACATATAGCTAATTTATCAACATTACCTATAATACTAGTAATAGGTTTCACCGTAAAATAAAAAATGACAAATGCTATAATGTGCATTACCGATATATTAATAACTGTCTTTTTTCCAACATTTTTATAATACTTCTCTAATGGTAATAAAAATACTGCATCAGCTTCTTTAATATAGGTCTTTATCTTTGTACTTATCAAATAATAGCTAAATGCTAATGATGTGGCCATAAACACCGAATACAATTCAAATTGACTCGCAATGAAAATCCACTTCGAGTAATTAATAAGCGCTGCTCCTAACACAATAATAAGAAACATAATTAGGTGCGAATTAAAAATGTACTTGCTATATGTTAGTTTTAGCTCCTGCTCTTGCTTACGTCTATCTGCAAAAATATTCTCTATATTACTCATTACTATCTCTCACCGTTAATGATAGATAAATTTCATCTAAAGACGCACCTGCCATATTAAATTCGGCCCTTAGTTGTTCTAGATTACCATTCGCAAGAATTTTTCCTTCGTGAATAATAACAAAGTTATCGCAATACTTCTCCGCTGTAGCTAGTATGTGTGTAGACATCAGCAAACTAGCTCCAGCATCCCTTCTTTCACACATTAAATTAATTAGATCATTTATTGCTATAGGGTCTAACCCTAGGAATGGTTCATCAATTATGTATAAGTTTGGTTCTACTAAAAAGGCGCATATAATCATTACCTTTTGTTTCATTCCTTTTGAAAAGTGTACCGGGAAAAATTTCTTCTTATCACTTAGTTTAAACAACTCTAGTAATTTTTCAGCTTTTTTCCACGTATCTTCCATACTTAATCCATAGGCCATCGCTGTTAGATTTATATGTTCTTCTAGTGTTAATTCTTCATATAAAATGGGTGATTCTGGAATATAACTTATACTCTTTCTATATTTTTCATTATCACGAGTAATTGTAATACCATTAACCTTTATCTCACCTTCCATAGGTCTAAGTAATCCCAGTATATGCTTAATTGTAGTACTTTTACCAGCTCCATTAAGACCAATTAGAGCTGTTATACTACCTTTCGGTATTTGTATGTTGATATTATCTATAATTTTTCTACGATTATAACCTCCACCAAGATTACTAATTTCTAATACATTAGTCATTATGTTTATCTCCTCTTTTTAGCTTCTTTATTATTTTATCAATTTGCCGAAATGTGTCTTCTTTACTATAGCTATTATTAATAACATAATCACCTAATGATGCTTTTTCTTTCGCCTTCATTTGACTTTCTATACGCATGAGAGCTTCTTCCATAGATAAAAAATTCCGCGTCATTAGTCTTTCTAATTGAACTTTTTCATCTACATAAACGACCACAACTTTTTCTACTAAATCTACAAAATTTGCTTCATACAATAAGGCTATATCTAAAAAGACAAGATTTTCATCTTTATGTTCTTTTTGTAATTTTAAAATTAATTCTCTAATTTTAGGATGAATAATACTATTTAAAATTTTTAAATTATCATCATTACCAAAAACTAACCTACCTAATTTTTCGCGACTTATTTCATTATTTTCTAGAATATTATCACCGAATTTTTCAGTTAGTTTTCTTTTTACATCATTGCTAGTAAGCGCAACATGTCCAAGTTTATCGGCATCAATAATAGTATACCCCTTTTCTATTAAATAGTCTGATACAGTACTTTTTCCACATGCTATACTTCCTGTAATTCCAATATTCAAATTATCATCTCCATTAAATTACTTAAATACAATTTTATCATAAACTGCAAGCATTTACCATAGTTTAAAAACTATTCAGTCTCTTTACTAAATAACTAAAGAATATAGTTTAATATGAAAGAAAAGATTAATAAGTTTATAACTCATTAATCTTTTTCAATATTAATTATCCCTTATATGGATGTATATCCATTTTTTCTAATTTAACAAATTTTTTCTTCGTTACTAATTTAAATACTATATACATTACTACACCGACAGCCGGACAAACTAAGTTATATGACATTTTTACAAAACCACCTGTTGCGTAATCAGCTACTAATTGTAGTAATATTATTGTTGCAAAAGAAAATAGTGCAATGTATGATCCTACAACACCTGTTTTAGATGTGTAAGGAAGAACATCTTCAGCTTTTTTCCCTTGCTTAACAATTGCTCTTCTTAAACGAATTTGTGATATTAATGAAACCATCCAAATTATCATTACTATAATACCAACCATAGAAAGTAACATATAATATCCACTTGGATTTAATCTTTCAAAAATAAAGCATAATACCATAAATATTGCCGAGAAAGTTAAAGCAAACACTGGTACTGAATTAGTATTTAATTTTTTAAATGCTTTAGGACCGTAATTATGCGAACTTAACGAAAACAACTGTCTACTAGAAACATACATACCTGAATTTGCTGCTGATAAAACTGAAGTTAAAATTACAGCATTCATAATAACTGCCGCCACTTCTAAACCAATGTTTTGAAATACGATTGTGAATGGAGAGGCTGTTACATTATTTGTGTCTAATAATCTTGGATCATTTGCTGATACTATTGAAGAAATTATTAACATTGTAGCTATATAAAATATTAATATTCTCCAGAAAACTTGTCTAACTGCTTTAGGCATTGTCTCTTTAGGATTTGGAGATTCTCCTGCTGTAACTGCTACAACTTCTGTTCCTCCAAATGAGAATGCTGCAGTTGAAAGAACACCAAATAATCCCAACACACCTGCACTACTTGTTTTTTCACCATTTTGAATAAATGTATGAATACCAGCTTCACTATTCCCAGTAGCTCCAAAGATGATTGCAGCTCCTACTATTAAGAATGCGACAACTGTCATGACTTTTATTATTGTTATCCAGTATTCAACTTCACCAAATACTTTAACACTTACTAAGTTTAATAAATATAAAAATACTAAAAAAACAATACAAATCGAAAACGTTGAAAATTGTCTAAAGAATTCCCAGTAATGTAATATTTTCGATAATGTTATTATATCAACACTTGCTACTAAAATCCACAGTATCCAAAACAACCAACCGACTCCAAATCCTACTCCTGGATCTATAAATCTAGTTGCATATGCTCCAAATGAACCTGAAACTGGATAAAATGTTGCCAATTCTCCTATAGAAGCCATTAAAAAGTATATAATAACTCCAATTAATGCATATGTTAAAACTGCTCCGTAAGAACCTGCTTTACTAACTACTGCACCACTAGCCATAAATAATCCCGTACCTATACATCCACCTATAGCTATCATACTAATATGACGAGCTTGTAGTTTTCTTTCCATCTTTGAATCTGCCATTCTTTTCATCCTTTCATTAATTAATTATATAAATATAGATTATACAAGATTTAATACAATTTGTAAATAAATTTTCAGACTTTTTTAGATAATTTTTTCAATTTTTATTTTTTAAATTTAGTTTCATTATTTTTGAAAATGATATCACCTATCATTTATTGGGATTTATTTTTATATTTCAAAATATAATATATTTATTAAAATGGTTATAAATATATCATTTTAGATTAGTTAATTATGAAATATTTATTATATATTTTATATAAATTTATTTTTTACATGTCCTTTTAAGTACTTTATAGAAAACATTTACAGAGTTATTCTTTGTGGTATAATTTTTGTATAAAAAATATATTAGATATATTAATATTAGGAGGCATTATTATGACAACATTTTACAAAGAAGCTAGGGAGTTTGCAAAAAAATATATAGATCCTATTGCAAAAGAAATAGACGAACAAGAAAGATTTCCTGAAGAAGTATTTAAAGAGTTAGGAAAAGCTGGATATTTTAAACTAATGATTCCAACTGAACTTGGAGGGTTAGGAAAAGATATGCAAGAACATGTAGATGCTTGCCGTGCTTTTGCTAAATCAAGTGCTACAGTAGGTCTATGTTATATGATGCATAATGTTGCACTAAACTGTGTTCTCTCTTATGCTGACGATAATCTAAAATCAAAAATTTGCAAAGACATTGTTGAAAATGAAAAATTTATGGCACTTGCGTACAGTGAATTAGGAACTGGGACACACTTCTATATCTCAGATGTCAAAACTGAATTTAAAGATAATTCGGTAGTATTTAATGGACTAAAAAGTATGGTGACTTCTGCAGAATTTGCATCTTATTATCTTGTTCTTACTCCTTCCGATGTTGAAGGTGGAATTGACAACTGGGTATTTCCTCTAGGTAGCAAAGGTCTAGAATTCAAACCTTCTACTTGGCATGGTCTAGGAATGCGTGGTAATGTTTCTTGTCAAATGGCAATTAACGATGTTGAGTTAAATAAAGAATTACGTATTGGTCAAGCTGGATCAGGAGTTGACCAAGTATTTACTATTGTTGCAACATACTTTATCACAGGTCTGGCTGCTGTCTATAGTGGTCTTTGCGAAGCAATACTAGAAGAAGCTGTGGCACATACTACTAATAGAAAATATCCTGATGGAAAATCTCTAAGTGAAATTGAAACTGTACAAATTCATCTAGCTAAAATCTATAGCCAAACTAATGCAGCAGTTCTTGGAACAAACGAAGCAGCTCGTAGTTTCTTAGCAAAAGATACCGATATACTAGCAAAAATTTTATCAGCTAGAATCTTTGCTAGTGAAGCTGCTATTGAATTAGCTCGTCTTGGAATGCGTGTTGGTGGTGGTAAAGCATATAACCGTGTTGGAAATATGGAACGCTATCTAAGAGATGCATTCGCAAGTCATATTATGGCACCTAGTGTTGACGTGCTTACTATCTGGTTAGGAAAAGCAATCACAGGTCAACAATTGCCATAGAACATTTTTCTAAAATAACTCATTTGAGGGACACCTCAAAAGTTCTAAATTCTCAAAAGTTTGTATGAGAACTTATAAGCTTTGTAGGGGTGACTCCACAAAATCGATTCTCAGAAATCACGATTTTTGGGTCACCTCTCATTTTAAAAAATATAATTAAGAAGAGGTATATTATTATGACAAAATTAAAAGTTGGAGCTGTTATTTATGATCCTAAGGTTACTGTAATCTGGGGAATTATTGCAAAATTTTTTGAAGATGAAAACTTCCCTATCGAACCAGTTTATTACAAGGATTACAAAGGTCAAGTTGATGGTTTATTAGCTAAAGAAATTGATGTGGCTTGGAATTCTCCTTTAGCCTGGTTAGATACAAATATACGTACTAAAGGTACTGCACTAAACGGTTCTATGCGTGATACAGACCGCGATCGTAGTTCATATTTAGTAGTAAAAGCTAACAGTAACATAAATTCTATTGAAGACTTAAAAGATAAAACAATTGGATTCGGTGCAATTGATTCACCACAAGCCAGATTAATTCCTATTAACCATCTTCACAAACTTGGTTTAGAATTTGGAAAAGATTATACTGAAAAACGATTTGATATCGGTGTTGGGCTTCATGGTGACCATGTTGGTGGAGAGCTTGATTCAGCAATTGCTTTAAAAAATGATGAAGTAGCAGCTACGTGGATGTTAGATTTAAACTATAATGCATGGATTGCAGATGGAACTCTAGATGAAAATCAGGTTAAAATCTTATCAAAAACAGATTTCTTTGATCACTGTATCTTTTCAGGACATCCAGATTTAGACGTAGCTCGTTTTGAAAAATTTATAGAAGTATTACATAAAATGGATTACAATAATCCAGATCATAAAGAAATGATGGATATGGAAGGCTTAAAAGAATGGATCTCTGGTCGCACTTCTGGATTTAAACAACTTACTGAAGCCAACGAATATTTAAATTTTTTTAAAGAGTTTTATGGTGAATAATTATGACTAATTCATCTTTCGTAGTTTCTCTTCTTGGTAGTATGCCTCGTAGTAAAAAACTTTTAACCGCAAAACGAAAATTAAATAAAGGAAATATCGACTTAAAAACATATCAAGAAATCTTAGATGAAGAAACAAAATATGTAGTTGAACTTCAAGAAAATAATTATATTGATATAATAACTAGCGGTGAACTAAATCGAGATAATTATGTTTCATTTATTGCTGAGCGTTTAGACGGTGTTACAATGATGAGTATGGCTGATATGTTTGATTATATTGAAGACAAACAAGGCTTTGAACAAATATTAGAAATACTAGACGTTCCTGCAATTAGTATAAAAAATGCAATTTGTACTGGA
The DNA here is from genome assembly GCF_053758945.1 of Gemella parahaemolysans. Classification (NCBI taxonomy): domain Bacteria; kingdom Bacillati; phylum Bacillota; class Bacilli; order Caryophanales; family Gemellaceae; genus Gemella; species Gemella parahaemolysans. The sequence continues at coordinate 15,010 of NZ_JBSMTP010000010.1, read as the reverse complement.
AAAGTAAAATATAATAAACCTTTGGTTGCTGATGAAATGATTGAACTAAAAAAATTAACCGATAAGAAAATCAAAGCAACATTACCAGGTCCCTATTTAATAACTAGATCTATGTGGTTACCTGCTCTATCAAAACAATATTACGATAACAAGGATTCTCTAGGTGAAGATATTATTAAAATATTAAAAGAAGAAATTGATTCATTAGCAAAAATAGGAGTAGATGTTATTCAATTTGATGAGCCTGTATTAACCGAAGTAGTATTTTCTGAAGGAAAAACAAGATCTTTTATGTGTGCAGCATTATCTGAGAAAAAAGATCCTACTGAAGAATTAAAATTTGCTACTAAATTAATTAAATCTGTAATAGATTATGCCAAAGAAAAAGAAATATTAGTTTCTCTTCATGTTTGTCGTGGTAATTGGAGTCGTGATGAAAGTATTCTCCTTACTGGACCGTATACTCCTCTACTTCCATTATTCGAAGAAACTCTTCCTAATATACTTACATTAGAATTTTCTACTCCTCGTGCTGGAGAAATATCTTCATTATTCAGTAGTACTTTAATAAAAGACAATTGTATATTAGGATTAGGAGTTATGAATCCAAGAACCGATGATATCGAGCCATTAGAGAATATTTTAGCACGTGTAGAAGAGGTTATGAAATATATTCCTAAGGAACGAATTTGGTTAAATCCCGACTGTGGCTTTGCTACATTTGCAAATAGACCCGTAAGTACAATGGAGATTATTGATAAAAAATTAGCTCGTCTAAATGAGGCTAAAAACACATTGAGGCAGCTATATGACTAATTTATACGAATCAAATAATTATGACCTTAGCTTTAGAGGGATTTTATCTAATAATGATTTTAAACTATATACTAATAATGATACTATTTTAGTTTCAAGTGATATTAACTTTGATATTAATGCAGATTATAGAAGCAGCATAAATTATTTAGCATCTTCAATATTAGGTGGGATAGCCCATACTATAATAAATGAAAGTAAACATTCTAATATAGTCATTGAAGAACTTGAGGGAAAAATTCATCTAGTATTAAAAAATCCTCTAACCCTTTTAAATGTTAAAGGTTATAACGAAAAACCAAAAATTGATAGCTGTTTAATCACGTATTATTTATATGCAGATATTGATGAAAATAATCTTATAGAATTTTGTAATTCATCACTAAATAAATCCTTTATTTACAATACACTAAAAAATGCAATCAATTTTAAAATAAAATTTACTCTAATTGATTAGAATACAGGGAGTGATTAAAAAATTGTGATCTTAGTAATTTTGTAGTATCACTCCCTATCATTTTAATTTATCTATATTTCTTAGTTTTTATTCTCGTCTATTACAACATAAAAAAGAAAAATCGAGTAATTCCCGATTTTTCTTTTTTTCATTTATTAGATTTCTCTTCTTGTTCTTCTTCTTGGACGTGGGTACATTTCTTGTTCTACTTCGTTTTTACCGTATCCACTTGTGAATGAGCTAGCTTCTGGTTGAGCTGGACGTTGTGCTAAGATATCTCTTTCAACACTCACTCCATCTTCTTCGAATCCAGTAGCGATTACTGTAACAACGATTTCATCAGTTTTTTCTAGCTCTTCGTTAAATACTGTACCGAAGATCATGTTTACTTCATCGTCACTAGCTTCTTGAACGATACTTGCAGCTGCTTGAGCTTCAAATAAACTTAATGATGGTCCACCTGTGATGTTTAATAACACACCTTTTGCTCCAACGATAGAAGTTTCTAATAATGGAGATGAAATAGCTTTTTTAGCTGCTTCGATAGCTCTGTTTTCACCTGAAGCTACACCGATACCCATTAATGCTGAACCTTGGTCAGCCATGATAGCTTTAACATCAGCGAAGTCAAGGTTAACTGTACCAGATACGTTAATTAAGTCAGAAATACCTTGTACCCCTTGACGTAATACGTTATCAGCTTCAACGAATGCTTGCATCATTGGAGTAGATTTATCAACGATATCTAATAATCTATCGTTAGGAATAACGATAAGTGTATCTACTGCACCTTTAAGTGAGTTAATTCCTGCTGTAGATTGTACTTGACGTTTTTTACCTTCAAAGTTAAATGGACGAGTAACAACACCTACTGTTAATGCTCCTAATTCTTTAGCAATACCTGCTACGATTGGAGCGGCACCAGTACCTGTTCCTCCACCCATACCAGAAGTAACGAATACCATATCCGCTCCTTCTAGTGCTGCTTCAATTTTATCTTTAGTTTCTTCAGCTGCTTTACGTCCTACCTCTGGATTAGCTCCAGCTCCAAGACCTTTAGTTAATTTTTCACCAATTTGAATTCTTACGTCTGCTTTAGAACGTTTTAATGCTTGAGCATCTGTGTTTACTGCGATAAACTCTACATTTTGAATTCCACTTTCTACCATTCGGTCAACGGCGTTACCTCCACCGCCACCAACACCTACTACTTTAATTACTGCTGATTGATCAAATTCTTCAAACATTCTTTATTTCCTCCTGATTATTATTCAAAAAACGAATTATACATTTTAGTTATTTTATCAAAAAAGTTTTTCTCTTCTTTGTCTTTATCTTTTTTCTCTTCTTCGTAATAAACTTCTTCCTCTAACTCTTCTTTATGAGGTTCAGTTATTACCGGTGCATCAACATTTGAACTATTTACCGAAATTTCTTGCACTGCAGAAACATTTTCAAATGTTGAATTTGTATTTTTTACTGTTGGTATTTCATCTGTTACTTGGTAACCAAATAATGATTCGATTTTATAACTGCTAGTTAACGTTCCAACTACTACTGAAAGTTCCGGAGAATTAGCTCCAATAATCTTTGGAGATCCAATTCTAACATTCATTTTTCTTAACATTTCTTTTGCTAAGTCTAATACTCCTGGCATTAAAGTTGTACCACCAGTTAGTACTACATTTCCTTTTACTCTATTTATTCCCGCTTTTCTAAGAACATCAAATGAACGTAAGATTATTTCTTCAACTATTTCCTCAATATAGTCGGCAAGCTCTTTTTGAGTATATGGTTCTTCATCTGGCTCTAAGTTATCTAATTCAACAATTACTTGTGGAGAGGCTAAATCATAAAATGCATGTCCCTGCGTAACTTTTATTTCTTCAGCTCTCTTCAAAGGAACATTCAATACATCAGAGATTGTACGTGTAATATCTTCACCTGCTAGTTCTATTGATTGTGACAACTGTAGTATTCCATCTTCAAAATAACTTACTGTCGTTAGCCCAGCACCTATATCAATTATCACTGAACCATAATCTTTTTCTTCTTCATTAAGTAATAATTCACCCAATGAATGTGATGTACAAAATGTTTCATTACAATCCAAACGTAAATTTTCAATACTTTTATATATTGTGTGTAGGTGAGTTTTAGATGTTAAAACTCTATTACCTGTAACTTCAAATGTATTATGAACAGTCATTCCTTTTGGTTTTCTTATATTTTCAATATCATCAAGGCGATAGTAATCTGGAATTACTTGAACTACTTCTCTTTCACGTGGCAATGGTAGAATCTTAGCTTCTTCAACAACTTCTTCGATATCCCTACCATCAATATCATGTTTTGTATCAAATTTAATTTCCGCTACACTTTTTTTTATATGAGTGTGTATACTTGGAACTGCTACATATAACGATCTTATGTCTTTATTAGCTTCACTTTTTGCAATGTCTATCGCTTTTTGAATATCTCTAGAGGCAGATTCTACATCAATAATGTTCCCACGTTTAATGGATGTAGTTTTTACAATTCCTACTCCGAGTATATTCAATTTTTCATATACTACATCTGCTATAATCACTTTTATACTAGATGATCCCAGATCTATTGAAGTATACAATTGTGAACTCAAGTCAAACACTCCTTCCTTTTAAAACTTTGTTATTATAATAAAATTGTAAATACACACTGATTTTATTTACACATACTAAATTATAACATAAAATCAAAAAAAAAAATATGCAAAACTTCAAAAAAAATTAAATTTTATTAAAATATTTTCAATTTGTAATATAATTTGAAACTTTTTAAAATTTATATTATTTTTAACTAAAAAAGTATCCAAAATATAAAATTTTGGATACTTTTTTACTATTTCCTTATATTATTATTTACCTATTGTTTTGTATTATTTTTGTTTGTCGTTGAAGAGTTATTTTGTTTATTTGTAGTAGAATTTTCAGCTTTGTTATCTTTTTTTACTTCGTTTTTATTTTTATCGTATTTACTATCTTTTTCTGTAGAATCTTCCCTTAAACCTTGTCTTGTCAATAATTGTTTTATACTATCATTTCTTTTTTGCTCTGATTTTGGAGTTTCAAGATATGAACCATTTATTAAATTTAAAGTTGTATTATTTTTATCTTCAATATATTTAGATATCTCTTCATAATAATTTAACTTATTCGAAAAACTTGACCTTAGAGCTTTAACTTTTTGGCCATCTTTCATATAAATAATAATATTATCATTCTCATCATTAATAATTTCTGAAATTTGAGATTTTACTTCCTCTTTTAAATTATTTAAATTCTTGTATATTTCTTCTAATTTACTGCCATCATCTTTAAAATTTTCTAAAATTGGTAAATTATAATTATTTTTTACATTACCTGAATAAGGTTTTCCATTTTCCATAATTATTTCAAAACTACCATCTTCTTTTTTATTTTGTGCAATAAAATTATATTCTTCTACTTTTATCTCAATAGTAGAGGGTAATTTTGAATGAACTGATACGAACTTAAATATTTCAAACTTTGATTGTATGTTATTTTGAATTTCATTATCTTTTATAGCCCAAGTTTTTAAATCATTATTTATGTTTCCTGCTTTCAGTATTTCTTCCTTACTAATTTGATTATTACCTTCAATTTTAATAGTTTTTAATTTTAAATAATTACTAAATAGTAATAAGAATACTGATATCACAATTAAAAATAAAGTTACTATAAATATTAGTTCTCTTCTTTTTTTCCTTTTAATTTTCTCTAATGAACTTCTTCTTTTCTCATTATCTAATTTTGAAAGTAACTTTTTATTCTTCCTGTTCATAGTTTTTTAATCCTCTTGACTAATCTTTTCAAACGTTGCTATAAATTCCTCTCCACGATCTTCAAAACATCTATATTGATCCCATGATGCACATGCTGGTGATAATAAAACTATATCTCCTCTTTTTGCAAGTTTATTTGCTAAGAAAGTTGCATCATCTATTTTTGTTGCTCTCTCACATTCTACCCCATTAGTAGTTGCTAAGTTAAATAATATCTCTTTACTTTCACCAACAACAACCATTGCTTTAATTCTCGGGAAAAATGGAACAAGTTCTTTAAAGTCAATTCCTCTATCTTTCCCTCCACACACTAATATTATATTATTTTCAAATCCAGAAAGTGCAGTGGTTGTAGCTACTGGATTAGTAGCTTTAGAGTCATTATAGAACTTCACTCCTTTGTGTTCTCCTACAAATTGCAATCTATGTTTTACTCCGCTAAAACTGTAAAGTACTTCACGTATTGTAGAAATATCTGCACCTTTTATATAAGAAATTAATGCTGCATTTATAGCATTTTCTATATTATGCATACCTGGAAGTGATATTTTTGTAATATCAAATAATTCTATATCTTTATAAACTACCATATTATTTTTTACAAATACATCTGCTTCTGGATTTTCTTTAGTATCATAAAAAATCACTTGTGAATTAATTTCACTTATTTTATATTTTTCAACTTCTTTAATATTTAAAACTAGTATGTCATCTTTTGTTTGGTTTTTGTAAATATTTCTTTTAGCATTTCTATAATTTTCCACACTTCCATGATAATCTAAGTGTCCGATTCCTAAGTTTGTAATAGCTGCAATTGATGGTTTAAAGTATTTAGTTCCTTGTAATTGAAATGATGATACTTCAGTAACTATTAAAGCATTAGGATGATTGTATGCAACTTCTATTGATGGATAACCAATATTCCCAGCTAAATAAACATCCTTCTGAGCATTTTTCAGTATATCAAACGTCATTTGCGTTGTTGTAGTTTTCCCATTAGTTCCAGTTATTGCAACCATATCGATATTAAATAATGTATTAGCTAATTCTATCTCAGTAATAATATCAATATTTTTTTTAATTGCTTCTTGTAAAAAATCAATCTCATATTTAATTCCCGGATTTTTAACAATTAAATCTATATTATCTAACAGTTCTAAAGGATGGCCTCCATCAACAATCTCAACACCTAAGTTTCTCAACTCAATAGCTTTTGCATCACTACTTAAATCATCATATGCATTTAATATTACATCATAACCTAGTTTATTTAAAATTTTTGCTGTTGAATAACCACTTCTAGCAAATCCTAATACTAATATTTTTTTATCTTCTAAATTTATCATTTTATATTACCCCTACAAAATACCCTATAGCTGAAGAAACAACAGCTATAATAACAAAAATGTATACAGTTTTTACTTCACCATAACCTGATAATTCAAAGTGGTGATGTAATGGTGACATTTTAAAAATTCTTTTACCAGTTTTCTTGAAGTACGCTACTTGAATAATCACTGATAGTGTTTCTAATATATATACTAAACCAATAAATAAAAATGCTACTTCTTTATGTAAGATTACTGAAATTGCTGCTAGAATTCCACCTAAAGCCAATGATCCAGTATCACCCATAAATATTTTTGCTGGATTTCTATTAAATAATAAAAATCCTACAAGTGCTCCTACTATTGTTAAACAAAATACTAATACAGGGAAGTTATTCTCTTTATATGCTAATAAAGCAAATGTAGTAGTTGTAATAATTGTTACGCTAGTTGCCAATCCATCTAATCCATCTGTTAAATTAACTGCATTAGAAAATCCTGTTTGCCAAAATACTAGGAAAATTATATATAAATATGAGATATTTAAATTATAATCCAATCCTGGAATATGTATATAGTTAATATCTTTGTAGATAAATGTTACTAGTATATAAAATATTACAGAAAATAGTATTTGTAACATTAATTTTTTTCTTGGTGCTAAGCCATCATTTTTCTTTTTCACTACTATTAACATGTCATCAATATATCCTATTATCGAAAATGAAATAGTTGTATAAATGAATAGTATGTAATATTTTATATTTGCGCTATCTAAGAAACTAGCAACTATTAGTGATATAACTATCGCAATTATAAAGGAAATCCCCCCCATAGTAGGTGTTCCTTTTTTATGCATATGACTTTGTGGTCCTTCTTCCCTGATTGCTTGACCAAACTTTAGTTCGTGTAAATATTTTATTAATCTAGGTAGCATTAACACTGTCAGAAAGAATGCTACCATTAATAACGATATAGCAAAAATTGTATCTGAATTACTCATTTCATTCTCCTAACTAAATTTTATTTTTATCTTTTCCCCTTTTTTCACAATTTTTTGCGCTGGAATAGATTGTTGTTTGACAAATCCATTTCCTTCAGTTTCTATATCTAAACCAGATAATTTTCCATAGTTAAGTATATCTATTTTTGACCATCCGACAAAATTAGGTAAAACTATATTTTCATCAGAAACTAATAAAAATACTCTTTCATCTTGACGAATTAGATTACCACCAGAAGGATATTGACCAATAATATCTTTCCCACTTCCAATTGTTATAATATTTTTCGTTTTTTGTTGTAGTTTAGCTATAGTTGAATCAATATTTTCTCCTATAAAATCTTCCATATAATAGTTTTTCACACTATTATTGTCATTTGATTTCTTAACATTTAAGTAATTAAGAGTATTTTCCATTATTGGTTTAAATATTTCAGAGGCACCATTAGCATAACTTTCCCCCAATTTTTTTGAAGGTAATTTCAAACCAACATATAAAATAACTTGTGGATCTTCACTCGGTGCATACCCTATAAATGAATGTAATACTTGATATTGACTCTTATAGTATGTACCTGTTTTCGAATCTACAACCTGTGCTGTTCCTGTTTTTCCTGACGTACTATAGTTGTCTACAGCATATCTTTTACCACCTTGGGCCCAAGTTCCGTTTACAACTCCATATAATTCTTCTTTCATTATATCTACCGTATGTTTAGAAATAGGAGTTCCTACTACCGTTCTTTGCCCAATATTGACATCTTTATCAATTGTTTTATCATGAATTCTTTGTAAAAAGTATGGTGCTAACATCTGTCCATCATTTAAAATTGCTGTTTCTGCTTGAACCATTTGCATCGCAGTTACCGTACTACCTTGTCCAAATACTGTTGTTGAAGCTGAAACTTTATTATTAAATACTAAATCACCAGTTGCTTCATTACCATATAATGAATTTGTACTTTTTCCAAATCCAAAGTTTTCTAAGCCTGTTTTTAATTTCTCAGTTCCCAATTCATTTAATAATGTTAACATTAAAGTATTTGAAGATTGTTGGAAACCATGACGTTGAGTAATTGTTCCCCAACCAATCTTATTCCAGTCAAAAATTGTAGCGTCTTCCACTCGATATGAACCAGATCTATAGTAACTATCTGGTTTATATATATTATTTTCTACCATTATCGACATTGTAAATGTTTTAAATGTCGAACCTGGTTCATAAGCTGAGTTATAGAAAATATTTGACCATGCATTTGCTAGATTTTCTTGGGTATTCGGATTAAAAGCAGGTGTTTGGCCTAAACCTAATATTTCTCCTGTTTTAGGGCTAACTGCAATTGCAAAAGCACTTTCCGGTTCATATTTATCTTGAATATCTTTTAAAGTATTATCGATGAAACCTTGAATATTTTTATCAATCGTTAAATAAATATCCGCACCATCCACTGGTTTCATCTCAACTTTTGGGATATTAGAGACAACTTTCCCCCATGCATCTTTAGCATATGTAATATGTCCTTCTTTTCCTCTAAGGTAATAATCAAAAGTTTTCTCTACTCCTAATCTACCTGTAATCAAATCACTATCTGGAGAATTTTGAGCAAATCCTAAAAAGTTTCCAAGCATACTTCCATTTGGGTAATACCTTTTCGTTGTGGCTATAAATTCAATTCCCGGAAGTTTTAATTCTTCTATTTTCTTTTTATCTTCAACGCTTATATCTTTTCCAGCAGTTCCAAATTCTACTTGATAAACACCTTGTTTTGTAAGAATTTCTTTTATTTTACTTTTATCTAATTTTATAAATTTAGATAATTCATTTGCAGTTTTATCAATATCTACTACATGTCTAGGATTAGTATCATCTTCTGTAGCTTTATCTGAAACTACAGCAACTAATTTATATGACTCTATATTATCCGCGAGTATATTTCCATTTCTATCATAAATTTTACCGCGATTTGGTTGTAAATTACTATCTATTTTATATTTTTTATCCGCTAATTCAGAAAGATTATGTCCCCTTACTGTTCCTATTAGCATCATTTGTCCTATATTTAATATTAATATCCATACAAAGAAAAAAACAAAAATTAGAAAAAATACAATTTTTGTTCTTTCTCGAGAGATATAATCTTTTCTTTCTAAACTTCTTCTATCTTCCAAAAACTTTAAAGTTAATATTTTCTTAAAAAGTTTTATCAATTATCTCACTACCTTTATACTATCTTTTTGAGTTTTCATTCCTACCGTCTCAGCAATTTTTTTAACTCTTTCGTAAGATGATAGATTGTTTATCATAACTTTTTGTTCATTATTATTTTTTTGTTTTTCTGATATTACAATATCATTTTTTTGTTGAGCACTTCGTAGTGAATAAATCTCTCCCTTATAGTTTAACATAACTACGTTGGCAAGTAAAATAACTCCTACAAAAACTCCATAAGCTGTTTTTTCTAATAAATTAAATTTTACTTTTTCTTGTACTTTTTTTACTCCATACTCTTGACTATACACCTTTAATGTAGCCATTTTATTTCCTCCCTTCTACTTCGTCTGAATTTCTGCAACTCGTAGTTTTGCACTTCTTGATCTATTATTTTCTTCTAATTCAATATCACTAGGATATATAGGTTTTCTTGTAATTACTTTTAATTTTGATAAACTTTCTTCTGGCATAATAGGAAGGTTTTTCGGAATATCTTTTGATTTAGAATAAGAGTTAAATATTTGTTTACAAATTCTATCTTCAAGAGAATGGAAGGTAATTACAGATATTCTTCCTCCTATACTAACGATATCTATTGCTTGTTCTAATGAATCTTCAAATACAGATAACTCATTATTAACAGCAATACGAATTGCTTGGAATACTCTTTTGGCTGGATGACCTCCAGTTCTTCTTTTAGCAGCAGGGATAGATTCTTTTATTATTTCTACTAATTCAAAAGTAGTTTCTATAGGTTTTTGTTCACGTTTTTTTTCGATATTTCTTGCAATTTGTTTAGAAAAATTTTCTTCGCCATAACGATAGAATATTTTTACTAAATCATGATAGCTATATTCATTAACGACTTCATATGCACTAATTTCCGCATCAGTATCCATACGCATATCTAATCTTGTATCATAGTTATAACTAAAACCTCTTTCAGGTGTGTCTAATTGTGGGGAAGAAACTCCTAAATCATAAAGTACTCCATCAACTTCATTTACACCATGTTCTTCTAATTTTTCTTTCAAATTAACAAAATTAGATTTAATAAAGACAACTTTATCACTGTATTCAGCTAATTTCTCTTTGGCATTCTCTAATGCAACATTGTCCTGATCAAATGCATATAGTTTTCCATTTTTTAAGCGTTTTAAAATTTCTAAACTATGACCTGCTCCACCAAGAGTACAATCTACATAAATGCCATCTTCTTTTATATCTAAGCCTTCTACAGCTTCATTTAATAATACACTATAATGTTTAAACATTTTCACCCATCCTAAAAATCAAAATCTTCTAATTCTTCTGCTATTTCTTCAACGCTAGCTTCACTTTCTTCAAGTAGGTCTTCCCAGCGAGCTTTATCCCATATTTCTATCCTATTTGATAAACCATTTACAACACACTCTTTATCTAAAAAAGCATGTTCTATAAGAGCATTGGGAATGTTAATTCTTCCCTGTTTATCTATTTCAACTTCAGTGGCTCCAGAAAAGAAGAAACGTTGGAAAGTACGGGCATTTTTCTTTGTAATAGGTAGTGATTTTATCTTACTTTCCACTTTTTGCCACTCTTGTAGTGAATAGCCAAATAAACAAGAGTCTAAACCTCTTGTAATAATAAATTTTTCACCTAGTTCATCTCTGAACTTTATTGGAATACTAAGCCTTCCTTTGGCATCCATTTTATTATTATATTGACCTATAAACACTACTTCTCACCACCTTACTTTTATAATTTACCACATTTCCCCACTTTTTTCCACTAATTTCTAAAAAAAAATAATTTTTTTTGAATTTTTCACCATAAAAAAGAAAAAGCATTTTCAAACTAAAATGTTTAAAAATGCTTTTTCTTTTAATTATAATATTCTCTTTCATTTTCTCCATCTAGAAAATGTGCGACACTTAAAGAATGTATTCTTTCCACTATTCTTAAGGCTTTTGTTTTATCTACTGATGTTTTTCCATTAGATAGTAATTCTGCCAAATCATCTATACTTAAATTAGATGAGAAAAATGTCGGTAATCTCTCTGCTTCTCTATAGTTTATAATAGGTCCAAGAACCTCATCACGAATGAATTCCGTTATATTTTCTGCACCTATATCATCAATTATTAAAATCTCTTCATTTCTAATTAAATCTATATATAAATCATAACTATTATTACTAATTTTAGATTTTATTTTTCTAATGAATTCAGGATAATATAAAATTGTTGGTTCTTTTCCACTTTTCCTAAAATAATTATAAATACATCCCATCAAATACGTCTTTCCAGTTCCAGTAGGTCCATACACATAAGCACCTCTTGTACTTTTCTTATTAAGGATACTCATACAAGAGTTGACAATTTCTATTGCTAATTTTGCTTTCTTACTATTTTTCGATAAATTATCAAAAGTGTATGTTAATACTCTTTTCGGAATAAATTCTGTCTTAATTTTATTCGATATTTTTTGGTTTTCAACTTTTTGTTTATATTCTTCAGTCTCTTGATAAACTATATTAACTTCTCTATTATTACAAATCAATTTAGGTTGATGTTCAATATTCAACATCCTATCTTTTGAAATATAATACTGATAAAATTTTTCAATGTTATTTTCAACATCAACTTTAGAAAAGTTATTATCACGAATAAATTTAATTATCTCTACATCAGTTAAAACTTTTTCAGAGATAAACTTCTTAAATGAAGTTTCTGTATTACTTGATACTATGTTGGATAATTTTTTCATTACACATCCCCTTTATTATATAATACTTTCATCAAATCTTTAAAGGTATCCTCATCTTCTTTTGTAACTACTCTGTCTTCTTCCGTCTTCATTTCATTAAAGTTATTTTTTCTATTTTGTAAATATTCAGGAAAAGGCGCATGATTTGATTTTTTATTATTTGAATAAGTTCTTTGCGGACTCTTATTAGTGCTAGTAGCTTTAGTTTTTTTATTTCTATTAGCTCTAACAAAATCAATAGCGTCTTTTGCTCCAAAAAGTTTCTGAGCACTCCAGGTACTCGCAATTTTGTCAATATAATTTATATGTGGTACTGAGTTATTACCACTTTGCTTAATTGAATACTCTAACAATATATTAAGTACACCTGTTGGAAAATTATATTTACTTTGTAGTTCTTCAATATTTTTAGCATCTATTTTAGAGATTACTATACCTACCTGCTTATTTAAATATTCTACAAAATTAGTGTTATCGACTTCTCTAGCAAATCTTTCATCTTCAGTTAACTGCTCTTCTTTTATACTAGCAAGGTTTTTATTTACCATACGATCAAGCGTTGGAATCTCTTGCTTTCTAACATTGACATTTAATTGAGCTATATAATCACTAAGAACCTTAATATTAATTTCACTAGCTCCATTAGAAATTTTTACAGATTTTTCTATAGCGCTAGACATATCCTCTGGAGACATTTTATAAATATGAGCTAACCCTAAAATTTTGTTTTTAATTTCATCATTTGATATTACATCAGTTAGGTAACTATTAGCTAAATAGAAATTTAATTTATCAAAATCAAAGAAATATTTATCAAAGTTTGGACCATTAATAGTTTTACTTGTTATATAATCAAAGCTAAAATCATTTAAGTTTTCTAAACGGAAAACATCGGAAAACTTCGCTGTAATATCTTCAAAACTCTTAAAACTTACTTTATCTAAAGAATAATAATTAACTAATTCAGAATAATTATTAGATCCCAATGTATTCTCTAATAATTTTGCAAGAACTGGTGTATTAAAGAACTCTTCAAAACTTAATGCTTCTTTAATTTTGTATATAAATTGTCCGACTCCATTATTGTCAAAATACAGTGATTGAATCAAGCCTAAAGCTTCTAATTTTTTTCTTGAAATTAAGAATTTATTATCTGATAAACCAAGATTATCAAGTATATCATAATGCAGATAACTTTTAGAAAGATTTTTATCACTAAGCATCTTACTTCCAAAAAAAGTATACAGACTAATTGCATCATTGCCAAGTAGTGGTAAATATAAGTTATGTAATTCTTTAATACGTTTAGATATATCATAGTCATTATAGACGCAATAGTAATCTTTAACCGAAAATTTATTATTCATGATTATCATCCATTACTTCAATAATAATTTGAGTATACTCTAACGCAAAAATGAAATTTTGATTGTAGTCATACTTTATTTTATCATCATTTCGTAGAGGTGCGAAGAAAGATTTAACTAAAATAGGATAGATATTATCTAATAATAATTTAGCATTATCATTCTCATAAAGTTCTCTTAAGAAATTAAACACTTTATACACACAGTCAAGAAATTCTTCTTTATTAGGTGTACTAATATTAGTATGACTTTCTATAATAGTTGAAAAGCTAAGAATATTTTTCTTGTCATTTTTTGTTACAAAAGTTCTTAAATCTTCAATAAGTTTATACATATAATTAAAGAAGATATCATGGTTTTCTAAATAGTCATTATTAATAATCTTAGATTCATTTTTTAATAACAACTTATTAATATTATAGTCCGTAACGAATAAATAAATCTTATAAAGATCTGAAAATTCAACATCACTTAGTTTTAAATAGTCATGAACAATACTATTCAAACTCTTACCTTCTTTATAAATATTATAAATAGTATTTAACCAAATAAACTCATCAAGATTTTCTTTTTCAATAAGTGTAATTAAATAATTATTAAAATTATACTGCTGCTCATCTTCAAAAATTATAGAAATTCTGCTTTCAATTCTAGTAAGAATTAAGTTGAATTCTTTTTCTAATTCTTTATCAAAATTATCATCATCAAAATCTGGTTTTAACGAGGCCTTTATACGCTTAAACTCATCACTACTATTATCAAAATTATCAATTCTTTCTTGATAAATTTCATTATATCCAGGCTTTTGTGAATAATAATAGTTTTCTATAGCTTTATTAAATTCTAATACTTTTCCTAAAATTTTAATATATGCAACTTTTATATTTTTATTATTAGATATATTATTAATTAATTTTAACGCACTTAAAATATCTTTCTTATTTTCACTAGTTAGAACTAATGTTTTTTCATCTTCTAAATAAAACATTCCCTAAACCTCCAAAAAAATATTACTACTTTATGATACTCTATTTTGAAAATAAAATCAAAATATATGTAAAGATTATATAAAAAAAGAACCTTCCAAAAGGAAGGCCCTCACTATTGCCTGGCAACGTTCTAGTCTCACAGGGCGTAAGCCCAACTACATTCGACGCTAAAGAGCTTAACTTCTGTGTTCGGTATGGGTACAGGTGTGTCCTCTTCGCTATCGCCACCAGACGAAAACTTCATAT